>CAMBUD010000009.1 GCA_945871035.1 Planctomicrobium piriforme
GATGTGACAGCCGGGCCCATCTCTGAAACAACGATCGATCCCGCAAGCAGATTGGTGCTGCCGAGTGCTTTTAACAAAGCGCTGCTGGCGAGTGATTCTCTGGGTGGACGGGCCGTGGCACTGGCGAGTGTGGCCACGGGCACCGGCCATCATCTTGGCGACTTCGATGCGGCGATCTTGCATGAACTCGTGACACACGGCCGGGATGACATCGCGGCCAGAATCGATACGCGATTGGCTAACAGCGGCCGCGCACTGCAGCAAAATGGTCAGCCCATTACCGACTCAAACGAACGCTCAAAACTCGTTCAGCAGTCCTGCGATGCTTTTTTTACTGTCGGCCTGCCGCAACTCGCGCGGCTTGGCATCATCAGTGAGGAAGCCAACAAGACCTGAGAACAAGACCTCAGGCGGCTCTCCGGTTGCTGTTTGCGACTGGGCGGTTTATGGCCGAGACGGTACCAGCGGTATCGGCACCAGCGGTGGATTGACAACTTCCGGCGGGAGCGGCGGAGCCCGCGGGGGCTGTGCCAAGGGAACTGGTTTTAACGGCTCTGGGCTTGCTGCTGGCAGGGGCACAGCCGAGGCTTCTGGCGGCACGGCCGACAAGCGGATGGCTGGGGCCTGTGCAATGCCGGCCTGCGACTTGGCGTTGAGATCGTCAACGAGTTGCTGAACCTCCGGACGAATGGCTAAGCCTTGGCCGGTAAAGACATCACGGGGAGTCGTGCCAAACCGACCGTAGAGCATGGAATCGGCGTTGTGATCGACTGCCAGATCGGCTCCACCAAGCGACACGCCAAGAAACAGACCGCGACTGCGGGCATAGGAATAAATCTCGGCGCCGAGCCTAGCGTCTGTGCCGGCATTAGTCTGCACGCCCACCGGCCCCATCGCGACGGACGCATCGGCACCCAGCGTAACTTTTCGGCCATTGAGAATGCCTTCGAGGCTGCGCGGCGTTGCAAAGACGAGCACAACATCCGCGGCCTGCACGCCCGCTTGAAAGCCGATGCTGCCGCCGCCCATGGAAATCATCACTGGATTGCTCCACGTTCGATCAGGCTTGCGCACATGAAGCACACCCCGACCATAATTGACACCCAAAATAAAACCGCCCTTGATCATGTTGGGGAAAATAGCAACCCCTTCGGCAATGGAGAGCATTTTCGGTGGCACCGATTCAATGGGGATGGCAAAGAATTGGTCGAGCGCATTGCGAGCACCTACAACCGTTTGCACTTCCTCTACGGCAACGGGTGCAACGGGCAACTGACCCAGCACCGCAGTCTGCCCTAAGAAAACAAACAGAAAAAATCCGAACCACGGTCGCTGCAAAAACATAGCGCGAATCCTTTCACGAGAGTGCTGGCACTGCCCGTAGCCTAGCCGCACGTGCAAGTGTTTTACAACGCCATTTCCTACGCGCTTCTCGTGATAGAAGCCAAAAACGTGCGTGGAAATCAACCCAACTGGGCGTGGGTTTCGCGGAGCAGGTCTTCGGTTTCATCCCAGCCGATGCAACCATCCGTGATCGAAACACCGTAGGCAAGCGTCGCACGATTGCTATTCACCGGCTGGCTGCCAGGGTGGATGTTGCTTTCCAGCATTAAGCCTACGATCGAGCGATCACCGGCCACGCGTTGCCGAACCACGTCACGCCACACCACCGATTGGCGGCGGTGATCCTTGCCAGAATTGGCGTGGCTGCAATCGACGATCACGCGGGGAGGCAGGCCCGCTGCTTCCAACCGCTGCCGAGCCTCGTGCAGAATTTCAGGCGCGTAGTTGGATCCACTGCGGCCGCCGCGGAGCATGAGCACGCCCCACGGATTGCCCGTTGTTGAGACAACGCACGTGCTGCCTTCATTGTCGATTCCCAGAAAGCTGTGCGGGGTGCGTGCCGCCTGCATGGCATCGACTGCCGCCTGCAGTGAACCATCGGTGGAGTTTTTGAAGCCCACCGGCATCGATAGCCCGCTGGCCATCTGTCGATGCGTTGGAGATTCGGTTGTGCGGGCACCGATTGCACCAAGCACAATCGTGTCGGCAATATACTGTGGCGTAATAGGCTCCAGAAATTCTGTCGCCGTTGACAGCCCCATTTGTGCAATCTGGATCAGCAGTCCTCGCGCGAGCTTTAAACCGCTGGCAACGTCAAACGAATCATCCAGATGAGGATCGTTGATCAGCCCCTTCCAGCCGACGGTCGTGCGGGGCTTTTCGAAGTAGACACGCATCACAATCAGCAATCGATCAGCCATCGTTTCTGCCAGCTTCAAGAGCCGGGCAGCGTAGTCGGAGGCGGCAGCGGTGTCGTGAATCGAACAGGGTCCAACAACCGCCAGCAGTCGGGCATCTTCACCCGAAAGCACGCGTTCCACGGCGCACCGCCCACTGAGAATCGTCTGCGTGGCGGCAGAATCGAGTGGTAACAGCGCCGCTAGTCGTGCCGGTGACACGAGTGACTCGAGGCTTTTGATGCGCAGATTGGACGTCGACTGCGCGGACAACGGTGGCGAGAGTGGGGTAGAATTCATGGCATAACTTTACACTACTGCGGGGCAACACAGCAGGCATTTGACGGTTGCACAAATCACTGGTTCAATCCGGTTCCGGATGAGCCCTTGCATGGGCTAAAGGAAAAGGAAACCGGTAGCCGGGAAGGAACTCGCTCGCATGACCAGGCATATTTTTGTGACCGGCGGTGTTGTCAGTTCGCTTGGCAAAGGCCTCACAAGCGCCTCAATCGGCATGCTTCTCGAGGCTCGGGGCCTGCGGGTGAGGATGCAAAAACTCGACCCCTACATCAACGTCGACCCCGGTACGATGAGCCCGTATCAGCACGGCGAGGTTTACGTCCTCGATGACGGCAGCGAGACCGATCTCGATCTGGGCCACTACGAACGATTTACCTCCACACCGCTGACCCACGAGAGCAACTACACCACCGGCCAGATTTATCTTTCCGTCATCAATAAGGAACGCCGCGGCGAGTTCCTCGGCAAGACCGTGCAGGTGATCCCGCACATCACTAACGAAATAAAGGAGATGGTGCGAAATCTTGCCACTGCCGATGCCGATGTTGTGATCACGGAAATCGGTGGCACTGTCGGCGACATTGAGAGCTTGCCGTTCTTGGAAGCGATCCGGCAGATTCCACTGGAGGTGGGTCGTGAGAATTGCATGTTTATCCATCTCACTCTCGTGCCTTACTTAAAGGCAGCCGGAGAACTCAAAACCAAGCCCACGCAGCACTCGGTGGGAATCCTGCGGCAGATCGGCATTCAGCCCGATGTGCTTGTCTGCCGAACCGAACGGGCGCTCGATATTTCAGATCGTGAAAAGATTGCGCTCTTTTGCAACGTGCCGCTGGATGCCGTGATCGAAGAACGCGATAAAGACTTTTCGATTTATGAGGTGCCGCTGTCACTGCAATCCAATCGGATTGATGAACTCATTCTCAAGCGATTTGGCATCCAGGCGCGGCCGGCTGATCTAGAAGAATGGCACGATCTGCTCCACCGTTTGCGAAACCCCGAACACGAAGTATCGATCGCTGTTGTCGGCAAATACGCCGATCACCGTGACGCCTACAAAAGCATCTATGAAGCCCTTGACCACGGTGGAATCTCGCAGCGGGCACAGGTGCGCGTGCAGCCGATTAAAAGTGAAGACATCGAGCGCGAAGGGGCAGAGCGTCTGCTGGCTGGCTTTGATGGTTTGATCGTGCCGGGTGGTTTTGGGGAACGTGGCATCGAGGGCAAAGTGGAGGCGATCCGCTTTGCCCGCGAACGTGGGTTGCCGTTTTTAGGCATCTGTCTCGGCATGCAATGCGCCGTGATTGATGTGGCGAGAAATCTTGCCGACCTTGCCGATGCTCATTCCACTGAATTTGATCGCCACACGCCTCACCCCGTCATTTGTCTGATGGAAGAGCAGCAGGGCGTAGTCGACAAGGGGGGCACGATGCGACTGGGCGCGCAGCCCGCCGTGCTGATGGAAGGGACGCGAGTGGCGGCCGCCTACGGCAGTACACGCATCTCAGAACGGCACCGTCACCGTTACGAGTTCAACCTTCAATATCGCGCGGCGTTGGAGGCAGCGGGATTGGTGATCGCGGCCACAAGCCCCGATGGATCGCTGGTCGAAATCGTAGAACTGACCGACCATCCGTGGTTTGTAGCAGTCCAGTTTCATCCAGAGTTTAAGAGCAAGCCGACCGCTGCCCATCCACTGTTTGCAGGGCTCGTGGCTGCTGCCGTGGAGCGTCACGCTGGCAGTGCATGGGTGGCTGAGGCCTAAACGAAGTGGTCTATTTTGTTTGAAAAAATAGGAGGAGCAGATGGCGGCAGCCGATACGAGTGATCCCGGCGGGACAAGAGAGGCCGACGAGATGGCACTGGGTGATGAGACTGGGAACGTGCACGCTCCCCCAGCCACATTAGATTTTCTTATTCACACGCTTTTCACGCAGGCGTTGATGGCGCTGGGCCGCATCCCTAATCCCATCACCCAACAAAAGATGCACAACCTGCCGACTGCCAAACATTTTATCGATACCCTGGCGATGCTCGAGCAGAAAACGGCTGGCAATCGCACAGCCGACGAGAGCCGCATGTTGGAAGAGATTCAACACCAACTGCGCTTGATGTTTATGGACGAGCAGGCGGCTGGCCGTGTATCCGCGGTGCCGACACCATGACAGTGCAGGCCGTGCATCGCTCTATTGGCTGGGCTGTGGCTGCGCTACTGGCTGGGGTCTGTGGCCTGCCAACTGCTGTCGGCAACGTGCACTTGCAGCAACAGGATAGCGGCGTGCGGGTGTTGATCGACGGTGAACACTTCACGACCTATCTGCTAACGGGCCACGCCAAACCAATTCTATTTCCCATCCATGCGGCCGGTGGTAATTGCGTGACGCGATCGTGGCCCATGCGCGCCGATAACGCCGAGGATCCGCACGACCATCCGCACCATGAATCCCT
The DNA here is from genome assembly GCA_945871035.1 of Planctomicrobium piriforme. GTDB lineage: Bacteria > Planctomycetota > Planctomycetia > Pirellulales > UBA1268 > BAIKAL-G1-2R. Next base: position 4,989 of record CAMBUD010000009.1, read on the forward strand.
CTGGTTTGCGCACGGCAACGTCAATGGCATCGATTTCTGGACCCACAAGGCCGTCACCCCCGGCGGGCCGCAGCCGAGCATTACGCATGAGTCTGTGCGCACCTGCACCAGCGGTGCCACCGGTGTGCTTGAAACTACAAACCGCTGGTGCGCTGCTGACGGCTCTGTGGTCTGCACAGACTTCCGCCGGCTGGAATTCTTTGGTACTCAGACTGCCCGCACCATCGATTTCGCTCTGACGATTCGTGCTGACCACGGCGCCGTGACGTTTGGCGACACCAAAGAAGGCACGATGGGCATGCGCGTCCATCCAGCGCTGCAGCTGCCGGATGCAACCAGGCCGCAGGCCGCCACTGGGCACATCGTCAATTCGGAGGGGCAGCGCGATGTGGATGTTTGGGGCCAGCCTGCCCGCTGGGTCGATTTTTCCGGAGTCATCGACAACCAATCGCTGGGCATCGCCATTCTCGACCATCCAGGCAATCTGCGACACCCCACCCGCTGGCATGCACGTGGCTATGGTCTGTGCGCAGCCAATCCATTTGGCCTGCACGATTTTAGCAGCGTTCCCAAGGGAACTGGCGATTGGACCATCCCGGCCGGAGGCAGCCTGACGCTACGGTATCTCTTTATTGTCCACTCTGGCGATGCTGCGACTGCGGCGATTGAGAACCACTGGCAACGCTGGATAAAAGTAACATGGACTGGAAAACCGGCCCTCATCCCCTGAGAAACTCTTTGGAAGCACACGCTGCCGCACGCAGCGGCCAGCCTGTCTCTATACTCTTGGCATGACTGCACAAATCCTCGACGGAAAAATGATCGCCCGGCGCATCGAGGAGACTCTGTGCGCTGAGATTACAGCCTTTGCGGAGATCGTTAAGCGACGGCCGCGGTTAGTGGTTGTGCTCGTTGGTGAACTCGCGGCCAGTGCCTCTTACGTCAAGAGCAAAGGCGACGCTGCCGCACGCGTTGGTCTCGATGCTGAGGTGATCAACGTTCCTGCCACTATCCAGACAGCCGCGCTGGTGGCAATCATTGAGAGCATTGCCCGCGAGGAAAATGCTGCTGCTGACGGTATTCTCGTGCAGTTGCCGCTCCCCAATCACATCGACACTCTGGCCGTCCTCGATGCGGTGCCGCCGGATCGCGACGTCGATGGTTTCCATCCGGAAAATGCTGGCTTACTCTCGCAGGGCCGACCGCGATTTGTGCCCTGTACGGCTGCCGGCGTGCAACACATGCTCGTCGAAACGGGCATTGGTACGGCGGGCAAGCAGGCCGTTATCATTGGCCGCAGCGATACTGTCGGAAAACCCTTGGCACTGCTGTTGGCGGGGCACGGTGTGGGCGGTGACGCGACGGTTACGCTTTGTCACAGTCGCTCAACCAATCTGTCCTTTCACACGCTGCAAGCCGATATTCTGATCGCGGCTGTCGGTCGCCCCGGTCTCATCACAGCCGGTATGGTGAAACGCGGTGCAGCGGTAATCGATGTTGGCATCAATCGTATCACTGGCCCAAACGGCAACGGAAAGCTGGTGGGGGATGTCGACTTTGACTCTGTGTGTCAGATTGCCGGCTGGATTTCCCCAGTGCCTGGTGGCGTTGGACCGCTGACGGTTGCCATGCTTCTCTCGAACACACTGCGGGCTGCAAAACTGCGCAACTCAAACGGATAAATGCCTGACAGACCCTCTTCCAGAGGACCAAGGCTACGGCGATCGGTCCGCCCGCCACAACAGGCTGTTGAGCGGACAAAAATCTAGCGTAGACTTTATCTGTATGACAGCAACCATCACCTGCACCTGCGGCTACAGTGGTCCGAGCCTCTCGAAGGGGCAGCAGTTCATTTGCCCCCTCTGCCAAGAACCAGCAGTCGACTCTGAGGGCGGCCTGGATCAAGAATCAGAACTGTCTCCAGTCGGCGTCGACATGCCGCCTGTGCCGCCTTGGGGAGTGCCGCCGCCGACCGATTTGCCTGCCGTGGCATCGGGTGCCTTCCCGATGCATGCAACCGCTTCGGCCCGGCCGACCACCTATCGCATTCCCTGCCCGCGGGGCCATCTCATTAAAACAGCGGAAAACATGCTCAACCAAAGAGTTGTTTGTCCGAAATGCAATGAATTTTTTATAGCGCGGATTACCGATAGCGTGCAGTACAAGCGCGAGGTGAAGCGAAAACAGGACATCCAGGAAGCAAAACAGGCAAAATTCTGGCTGCGCTGCGCAATCGTTGCCGCCGTTTTGATTGTTGCCTCTTTTATCGCCATGATCACCATGAGCGTGATGCGAAAGCCAAAGCCAGTGGATGCTCAAGGCTCGCTGGAAGATCGCTGGGCATTGGCCATCCGGGAAATCCCGGTTTAGGATGACTCGCTCACCGGCACTGGCGTTTTCAGGCTACGCAAACGATCGTTCCATCGGCCGGGTTCAAGCGGTTGATAGTGCACCAGTTCGAAGCTGTCGCGCACAATCGAACGCACGCTGCGGAGATCGACTGCGCCGTTTTTAGCCGAGAGTTGCACCAGCAGATTGCCGATGGCGGTTGCTTCCACTGGTCCGGCCACAACGCGACGGTCGGTTGCATCGGCGATCATCTGACAGAGCATTGTATTTTTGACACCACCCCCCACGATGTGAATCCGACTGACGCGGCGGCCTAGCAACTGGTCTAACTCCTCAAGCGTCTTTCGCACAGCGACTGCCACGCTCTCGATGGCCGTGCGCACGATAGCTGCCGTCGATTCGGGCACCGGCTCGCCGGAAAGCTTGGCCAATGCTCGAATCGCCTCGGGCATATCAGCCGGGGCAACCAGCGAGGGATGATTGGGATCGATGAGTGTTACCAAGGGTGGGGCCTCGGCGGCCAAGGCCGTGAGTTGATCCCACGTCCATGCCTTACCGGCCCGCTGCCAACTCCAGCGGCACTGCTGCACCAGCCACAAACCGCAGACATTTTTCAGCAGCCGAGTGGTGCCGCCCACACCTGCCTCGTTGGTGAAGTTGTAGGCGAGGCATTGGGGTGTGACGAACGGTCGGTCGAGTTCTGCGCCAACAAGCGCCCACGTGCCAAGGCTCACATAGCACCAATCGGGACGGGCGCAGGCCGGTTCGAGAGCAGGCACTGCTGCCACGGCACTCGCTGTATCGTGCGTACCTGGCATCACAACCCGTACGCCCACAAGGCCAACCTCTGCGGCCACATCGGCGCGCAGTGGCCCCAAATCCGTACCCGGCTCAAAAATCTCGCCAAACACCCGTCGCGGCAAATCAAAACGTTCGAGCATCTCGAATGCCCAGTTCTTTTTTTGCGGATCAAAACATTGCGTTGTGGAAGCGTTGGTGCGTTCATTGGATTGCTGGCCAGACAACAGCCAGTGAAAGATATCCGGGATCATCAGAAGACGATCTGCTGCTGCCAGTACGCTCGACTGCTGATTTTTCATTGCCAACAATTGGTAGAGTGAGTTGATTTCCATAAACTGCACGCCACTGGCGGCGAATATGGCTTCGCGCGGCACAATCCGTTGGGCGGCCGCAAGCAGGCCGCGCGTGCGGGTGTCGCGGTAGCAAACCGGATTGGCAAGCAGCGCACCATCCGCGCCCAGAAATGAAAAATCGACGCCCCACGCATCCACGCCAATCGTGGAAACGGTGCGACCGTATCGTGTGGCGGCCATTCTCAAACCCAGCATCACCTCTTGCCAAAGACGGGGCAGATCCCAGACGAGTTGCCCGCCCATTGCCACGGGGCCATTTTCAAAGCGGTGGATTTCCTCGAGTTCCAGGAGTCGGCCGTCAAAAGCACCTGACACAACGCGCCCCCCTGAAGCGCCCAAATCAACGGCCAATGCTACGGAGCGTGTCATGTGCGATTCCTTATTCCTGGCGTACTGTGTCACCCAAAAAACTGCCTATTATTCACTTTTTACGAGCCCTGACGAGGGTCTATTCTGCTGGAAAACCAAAACACCGTACGACCGGACTCAGCTCAGACAGAACCAGAAAGTTTTTGGTTTTTAAGAGTATTTCTGCAAACATCTAACCTGCAGGACCGATAATTGCCACAAAACGATCGATTGTTAACATATTTGGTCATCTTTCTTACGATTGAGCTTTTTGAGCATACCCATGGGCTTTACTGATGACAGCAAATTGGAGGGCGGCGTGGCGGACGTTTCGCCCGCTCTCCTGGCAGACCTCGCCCACGCCAACTCGACACTGGAATCTGCTGAACCTCAGGAAATCTTGCGCTGGGCCGCCGATCGCTATGGCAGCACCTTGACGATGGCAACTGCCTTTGGTCCGGAAGGCTGCCTGATCATTCACTGGCTCGCCACCATCGCACCCAAGACGCACCTCTTCAATCTCGACACCGGCTACCAATTCAAGGAAACGCTTGAACTCCGCGATCGGATCGCTGCTCGCTACGGAATGGTTGTTGCCTTGGAGCAACCGGAGACAAGCGTGGAGGAATACGAAAGCATGCACGGCGGACCGCTGTATCGAATCGACTCCAACCGTTGCTGCCACGATCGCAAGATCAGCGTTGTCCGTCGCGTGCTCACCCGATTTGACGCATGGATGAGCGGCATTCGTCGCGACCAAAGCCCCGATCGTTCCAGTGCGGCAATCATTGGATGGGACTATCGGTTTGGAGTTGTGAAAATCTCACCGCTGGCCAATTGGACAAAAGCGAAAGTCTGGAATCTGATCACGCAAGAAAATATTCCCTACAACCCTTTGCACGATCAAGGCTACGGAAGCATCGGTTGCTTTCCTTGCACGCGGGCTGTCGGCAGCGGTGATGATGAGCGCTCTGGTCGCTGGAGTGGTTCCGCGAAAACAGAGTGCGGTCTCCACGTGCGCGATGAAGAACGTTGAAGAGCATTCCTAGGAATAGTGCATGAGACTTTCCGCCAAAACAGAATACGCCGCTATTGCCGTGCTGGAGTTGGCTCGGCAGTGGGACACAGACGAACCGGTGCGCATCCGCTCAATCTGCGCTGCCCACGGCGTGCCTGCCCATTTTTTGGTCCATATTTTGCTGCAACTAAAAGGAGCCGGCGTTGTGACGAGCACACGCGGTGCGGGAGGGGGCTACCAATTGGCCCGTTCACCGACTGAAATCACGCTCGACGATGTCTTTCGAGTGATCGAAGGCCCCGATGAACTCATGACAGCCGTCACGGCTGATCTGGCCGGCCGTTCGCGCAGCGTGTCGGTGCTGATCGACGCCTGGAAAGATGTGGCGGCTGCTGAAAACCACTCGCTCCGATCCGTCACCTTTGCCGACCTTGTTGAGCGTTCGCGGGCGCCTGCCGATCCGATGTATTACATCTGATTGCCAAACGCATCGCCGACTCCAGCACAGTGGAGCTTGCGACGACCATTGGGGCAGAATCCATCGCCCCTACCATCGCCCCTACGAGGACTGGGAATGGTTGAGCAATGCGTCGAGCACTTGCAGCATGCTGTCGGATGAGATCGGGGTGATCACTAGCTTTCGGAGTTCGTCAAGCCGGGCCTGGCTGGCACGCTCTTGCTGCTTGGGAGTAGCCAGCAGAATGGCTGGCACCTGAAGTAAGAATGGGTCTTCCGTTAGCCTATTGAAAGCCTCAATCGCTGCCTCTCCGAGCGACTGCATGCTCATCACGAGGCAGTCTGCCGGTAGCGGCGTAGTTGAAAAACGCACCAACGCGCGTTGGGGATTCTCCGTGAGCAACACGCGATACCCCAGCTTTGTAAAGAACTGACGCAATGCTGCTTGCGCTGCTGCAGAAGGCTCCACAAGCATCAAGGTTTTTTTGACACGAGGCTCTGCAGTCCGCTGAGACTCCGGTGCGCTGCCTGTTGCTAGAGTCGCCCCGGCATCGCTACGCATACCGGCATATTTCCCAGCCAGTGGCTCCAGCGCCCGACGCACGTCCGAGACAGTCTGCCAGCGGTGCATGGGATCGAGATGGATCATGCGGGATACCACATCAACAACGTCACGCGGCAGATGCGGCGACCGAGACGCCAGCGGCACAACCGACGTAAACCGCCGCGGATCAGAGCGGGCAGCACGATCCCGCGACTCTAGCAGGGCCGAAGTGCCGGCCAGCGCGAGATAGGCGATCGTCCCGAGGAAGTAGATGTCGCTGCGCACGTTATCGTTGTTGAGGCCCCCGATTTTTTCGAGCGCTGCGTAGTCGACCGTGCGGGGATGCTGACTTTTTCCTAATATTCTTTCGCTTGTTTCGTCGACTCCAGCTAGGCCAAAGTCCACGAGTTTTGCCTGCCCAGACACTGAGATCAGAACATTGGAAGCCTTTAAGTCACGGTGCGTAACGCCTCGTCGATGCGCATACTCAAGGCCTGCAAGTAATTGTAAAATCACTTCGATGGCATAAGGAACGTCGAGGGCTTTTCGTGTGCGCACGAGTTCGCGGAGAGTCTGTCCCTCGATGAATTCCATTGTGATGTAGCTCGAGTCACGCTCTTTTCCGACATCCTCAATGGCAACAATATTGGGGTGGCGTAGCAGGTGCCCCATCTCGCCTTCGCGTCGAAACGCCTTACACTTTTCCTCATCGGAGTTGTAACGGTTGCGCAGCACCTTCACGGCCATGATCTCACCGTTATTGGTGTTGATCGCGCGAAACACACGCGCAAAAGATCCTGCACCAGTCTGATAGAGAACTTTTGCACGGCCATAAAACAAGCCGGTTCGCTCACCGCGCAAGACGCGATCCAGTTGGTAACCGGTGAGCAGTTCACGCCGCACTAGTACGGTGCTTAAGCTGTCGAGTGGGATGTTGGTGCCGTCCAATTCCGACCACACATCCTGCCACTGTTCTGCAGTGAGCAGCCTCAGTTCCTCCGTCAGATTTGCGAATTCTTGGGCAGTGGTCGGTTTCATGCGTAGCCAAAAGCGGGTGGAAAAGTTCCAGTGTTTGTTGATCTGGCTCGAACTTCAAGGTCGGCCGGGGACGCTTTGCCTAGCCAACGGTAGTTCTCAACTTAAGGCGAGCATTGTGTTTAGCGACTATTGGCAGCCATACCGACCGCCTGCAGAACGCTTTTAAGGGGTCAGATGTGATCTGGAGCCAATGACGCAAGTACTGGTAGAAGAACGTGTTAAGCGCTTTTTTATTACTGGTTTCCCATGCCGGAAATGGTTTTTATTCCCGTTGCCTTGGTGCCGCAATCGCCGCTGCTTTTGCGAGTGTTTTTGCGCGCGGTCATGGGTTTGGCGGGTGTGGTGCTCGTTGTAGGGAACGGCTCAGGATTCACAAGCCACCGGCTTTCGGCAGCCACTATCGAGGAAGCCTTTGAGGGGCCCGATGTGGCTTGGACGATTGACGATCTGGGCGCAGGACAGCGTGTGCTCAGCCACACCCGCAGCCGCGAGCGACCGCACGGTGGGGCAGCCTGCGAGCAGATTGTCTTTGAGGTTACGAGTGGCTCACTCCTCCGCGTGCAGATCCCCGTCGGGGCTGCCAATGTCATCGATGAATGGCAGGCAGCGCTGTGGGTGCGGGCAAACTGCCCGGCTATTCGCTTGGCAGCGCGCGTGGTACTGCCATCATTCATCTCAGCGAAAACAAACCGTCCGGTCGAAGTGCTCGTGCCAGGCACCACCACCAAGAGCATCGAACAGTGGGAACGACTCGAACTGAATGATGTAGCAGCGATTCTCAAGCAGCAACTACCGGCACTGCGGGCTCAGCACGGATCCACGGGGGACCTCGTCGGTGCCGTCACAACCCACTTGGTGCTTGAGGTGCAGTCGGCTCCCGGGCAGTACGAGATTGCAATCGATGACATGACTGTGAGCGGCATCGTAGCAGCACCACTGATCGCTGCTCCTGCTCACCCTCCGGCCGTAGAAAATACCGTCACTGCCACGGAGCCTTCCAGCGGGCTCTCGCGTGGCGTATTAGAGGTTAACGGGCTACCGTTCTTCCCTCGCGCACTCGATTACAACGGTGAAAAACTCGAGACAATCGCTGCGCTGGGGTTTAACTGCGTACGGCTCAACGAACCCGCTCCGGCTCATTTTCTCACCGATGCACGTCAAGCGGGTCTGTGGGTGATCTGCCCGCCACCGGTTCTGCCAGATGTTGACATCCGCGATCCAGAGTCGCTGCCTGTCTTTTCCTCCAACTGGGATCGCGTGCTTCTGTGGGACATGGGCAGCGAGTTAGACGAAAGCGATGTCGACGAGCTTGCCGAACGGGCGCGACGAGTGCGCGCCTGCGATCAACGCGCCGGCCGCCCCTTGATTGCCTCAGCCGACTCGGGGTTGCGCTCAATTTCTAGGCACGTTGATCTGCTCATAGCCCGCCGCACTGTCTTAGGAACGAGCCTCGAACTGATCGACTACCTCACGTGGCTGCGCGAACGGCCGCGGCTCACGCGCCCCGGCACGCCACTCTTGGCAACACTTTCCACCGAACTCGACCCCCGGGCTGCTTGGCAGGCTGCAGCACTTTCGGGAATCGGCGCGCGCGGTTTGGCGGTCGATCCGGAGAGCCTTTCACTCGCCTCACTGGCAGCCGTTGCGGCTGGCACGCGGGGCATTCTCTACAGTTCTTCGCGACGCATTGACGGCCACGATCATGAGTCGCGGTCGCGAGCTGCGGCGTCGCAGGCAATGAACCTCAAGCTGAAAGTGCTTGAACCCTGGGGCGCGGCCGGACGATTTGCAGCGGCAGCACAGGCTAGCGATCCAGAAGTGCAGGCCGTTGTTATCGAGGCTGCGCGGGCCCGGATGGTGCTTGTGTGGCGCTGCGTACAAGGCGCACAAATCGTGGCCAGACATTACCAGGGTGATCTTCCCAAAGATTCAGCGCCGCTTGTGCTGCTGGTGCCCGGCGTGCCAGAGGCGCACCAAGCATGGGAAGTGGGGCCACAGGGCCTGCGTCCTCTCAAACAAAAACGCGTCACCGGCGGCGTGTCGATCGTTCTCGATTCGTTCCGCTCCTCCAGTCTGGTGCTCTTGAGCGGAGAACCGGCCGTTACGGCGCACGTGCAGGAGAAGCTGCGCGATCTGTCTCCGCTGGTGTTGGCCTCCGCAAGAGCCCTCGCAGACATTACGGTAGCGGACGGCACTCACCTCCTTGCACGACTGCCCCCGGCGGCCTTGGGCAATCTGCCCGCTGCCAAGATGCTGAGCGAGGCGCAGTTGGATGCTGTGGCGGGAGAGTCACTGGCGTTGAGCGATCCGGCCGCAGCCATTATCAAGCTGAACCGTGCCAGCGCCATCGCTGGCCAACTGGAAAGGCTGGCCTGGGAACGCGGCGTGCTCGCCACCGGTTCCATGGTGGCGAGTCCTCTCTCCACGTCGGATGCAGCCTTGGCCGAACACTGGCGACTCGTCGAGGCGTTGACGAGCACCAGCCCCGGGCCTGAACTCCTGGCCGGTGGAGGCATGGAGCGGATCGAAAATCTTTCTGGCAACGGTTGGCGGCATTTTGCCCTGCGTCAATCGACCATGCGAACCAGCGTGGAGATTTCTCGAACGCAACCGGCTGCCGGCACCGGCAGCCTGCGCATGAAAGCGGAGGCTGCCAATCCGGCCGACGCACCGGTGGTTGTGGAAACCCCACCCGTTTGGGTCACAACGCCGCCAATCAAAGCGCCGGTGGGAAAACTGCTCGAAATCCAAGCGCAGGTCTGGGTTCCGCAGCCTGTGAAAGGCAGCGTTGATGGATTGCTTGTTTTTGATTCACTCGGCGGCCCGGCACTGGCCGAACGCGTGGGCAAAACGCGTGGCTGGCGCAGACTCGTGCTCTACAGAATCGTGCCGGTTGAAGCGGCCGACGAGCCTTTTACTGTGACGTTTGCACTAACTGGTATGGGCGAGGCATGCATCGACGCTGTCTCCATCCGCACATTGGAACGCAATGCCAGTGGCACGGCAGCCACGATTGTTTCCTCCACACCGTCCAGTGAATCTCTGCCGTCGTTTCCACAACCGGGCGAATTGCTCGATCCATTGTCGATCACCACGTTGCCAACTGCACCGCTAGCCAGCACCGGCACACCCACCCCAATCGTGACCCCGCCGAAGGCCGATGCAGCGACTCCGGCCCAGCAGTGGCCGGGAATGAATCTGGATTGGCCGAAACTCCTCCCCTTTGGACAGTCGCCCAACGCACCGCCTCCCGGGCCTGGCGGCGGCAAGATCGATCCCTTTAAACGCGCGCGTCCGTTGGGCAGCCCGCCCTGACGGCACGGGCGCGGGCGTCGAGTTGCTGCAACCGCTGTCGGCATTCCGCGACGATCTCACCTTCGTCCATTCGTGCAATCTCTGCAACCGTCAGCAGCCTGCCAAACTCCAGTCGAATCCGCCCCGGCCGTGGCCAGCGTTGCGAACGCGGCCAGCATTCAAAAGCCCCCACGATCGCCACCGGCATGATTGGCACGCCAGCCCGTTTTGCCAAGAGCGCAAAGCCGTTTTTAATTTCGCCTAATCTTCCATCGTCGGTGCGCGTGCCCTCTGGAAAGATAACCACAGCTCCTCCCGATTGAAGCCGTTGGATCACCGTCCGCATCGCCTGTATGGTCGACGTTTCACGATTGATTGCAATTGCATCGAGGGCCGTGATCACAGCCGCGAACGGTTTGAATGCATAGAGCGAACTGCGAGCGAGGCTCGAGAGCCTGCGCGGCGAGGCAAGCCCTAAGAGCAACGGATCGAAATGGCTCTGATGACTCGAGATCACAAGCAACCCGCCGCGCTGCGGCAGAGGTTCGGCAAAATGCAAACGCACACCGAAAATCGAAACCCCCAGTACCCGACAAAGCACCCACAAGACTGCATACAGACCGCGTCCCAGCGCCGTGTGGCCGCTGGCGGCAGGCGGTGCCTCGGTGGCGGCAGCGATCGGTGCAGGCGATTGGTGCGCAGGCGAGGCTTTCATTCCTGCGCCTGAGCCTTTCGCTGCGCTTCGATCAGGATGATCAAGTGCTCCACCACCTCTTCGCGTGTCAGGCCATCCGTTTCGAGAAGCACAGCATTATCTGCTGGTCGCAGGGCTCCGACGGGCCGCAGCCTGTCGGCCTCATCGCGGCGAGAATGCGATTCAAGAATGGACTCAAATGTGGTCGCGTTGCCACGCGTCAACTCTTCAGCTTGCCTGCGCTGGGCCCGCTCTACCGGAGAGGCGGTCAGAAAAACCTTCAGATCGGCATGCGGAAAAACAACCGTTCCCTGGTCGCGGCCTTCGGTGACAACGTTGCTGCCCTGAGCCATGCGACGCTGCACATGCTTCATCGCCTCCCGCACCGGCGGCGCATCGGCCACCGGTCGCGTGGCGGCGGTGATCCGTTCGGTGCGAATCTCTGCGGAAACATCGCGATCCTCCACCAGCACGCGGCCGTTTGTAAAGACAATCCGGATCTTTTCGACAAGCCGCGCCAGTTGCGGCGCATCCTCCAGCGGTATCCCCTGCTCAATGGCGATGAACGCCACTGCCCGATACATCGCGCCGGTATCGATGTAGCTCCAGCCGAGTCGGCTGGCCAGTGCCCTAGCCGCCGAACTCTTACCGGCGCCGGCGGGTCCATCGAGGGTAATGATCATGTGCGAAATCCAATTTCCAAGTGCAGCCACTGATACCGTCGGAGAAACACTACGGTCGCTCGGCCATCGATGACAACCTCAGGGACCGGTTCACTCAAGGGGCCTTGCACGCGTGCCGAATCGATGTCGGCTCCCCATTGGATGCGCACGTCCCCCGCCTGACCAGCCGATTCGAGCAAGCCCACTGAGATACCCACCACCCGACCGTCGACGGTTAAGGGCACCGCTGCGGTGAGCCGGACATTCGCAGCACCGCGAGCGATCTGCTGGGGCAGTCCTTTGCCGCACAGTGCAATCGCCACATCCCACGGCTGTAGAATTCCGAGGCCGATTGCCAGAGACCGTGAAGCTTGGCGGTGGTTGCCTGCCAGCAGAATGGAGTCGAGCATGTGCGGCGCAGAACGCAGGTGCCAGGGTAAGCCACACGTAAAAATTGAGATGCGGCCAGAGTCTACCGGCAGCCCAGACCTGTCATTATCCGCATGGACACTGCGCACTTCAACAAAATGCGTCGCTGTAAAACGCGTGCGCTCAGTGACAATCGACTGCGTGTGCAGGCTGCGCAACAGATCGCTGTCGTCATTTTCATTCCAGGCAAATCGGCAAGCCGCATGATTCTCCAAAACTGCTCCTGTTAAATTGTCTGCCAGCTTGATGTCGATATCCAGGAGCACCAGCGGGAGGCTGCCGGCAAGGGTGATGCGCTGCGTAAAACTGCCCACATCCCGATTCTGTGCGTCTGTGAGGCGGCCACGGCTCTCAATGCTTTCGCCGCGTCCATCGGTCGGTGGGAATCGCTGAATCGTGTCGGCCACCATCTCCGAATAGCCAGCACGCTCCTGCGCAGTTTCCCAAGGCTGTCCGAGTGCTGGCGCCGGTAGTGTCGTGCGCAAAGCCAACCGCTGCGAGATTTGGTTGCCGCGGTCGCAAGGACGGCGCAGCGATAGCATGCCACCTGACTCGCATTGCACCTGTACGCGGATCAGTTCGTCTTCCAAAATATACGTGTCGTTCTTTTTGCTCCCGGCACCAAACACCCCGGCCGTGATGGCCTGCCAAAGACCGGCCGTCGGCTGCGCATTTCGCTGCTGCGTCTGGCCACCAACTGTCGCCGCAGGCGGCGGCAAGAAGGCCATCAGTTTTTCCGTCGCTGCTAGCAACTGCTCGGCTGCGGTGCAGGCGGCAGCGACGTGCTGACCGATCAGGTCTTGCTCGGCCGCAGCCGCAATGGGTGCTGTGCCAGTGTGGCCAACCGCGGGGAGCGTTGTCGGGAAGGAGTCTGGCTCGAACGAGCAGACCGCACCGGCGCCTGTGGTACGACGGAAAAGTTCGTCGGGCGTTACAAATGTGCCAAGCACATTGCTCCACGCACCAATGCGACGCAGATCGAGAAACCACGGACTCGCTGTGCCTGCGTAGTGCGCAAATTGAAGGATTGCCGTGTGATCGTTATCCATCGCATCGCCAATTTTTTCGGCAAGCATTAACACCGTCTGCGCGGAACGTGCATCGAGCGGCGGCCGTCCCACGCCATCAATGTTCGCTGCGCCGGTTCCCTCCCAGCGGATGCGACTGGTGCCGGGATCTGGCAACGGCGTGCCGTCGAAAAGATTCCAGATTGCCCCGGCATAGCCGACACTTTTGAGCAACTGCGGCAGGATGGCTGAAGAGCCACCCGAGCACTGGGCGTAGGTGGTGGGCAACCTGCCGACGTGCGTGCGCCACACGCTCATGCCGTGCTGTAACGATGCCAGAATCTCCTCCGGGGAACAGGCATCCAGTGGTTGGGAGTCGTAGCGACCGCCCGCCGGAGCGAGCGTGCCGGCAGCGCAGCGTTTGCGCACCTGTTCAAGCTGTGCAGGATGACGCTCTGCTAAAGACTCCACCGCTCGACCGGTTGCCACCAACGCCAATGGCACCGGTGAGGCAAGAGTTTCAGCCAGCGCTGGGCCCGCGGTTGTTTCGGCCAGAAGAACAAGATCGAGCAGCCAGACATCGACCGGGTAGGCATGCGATCGAGATGCTGTCAGATACCCAAACGATTCCTGCAAGTGTGCGCGGGCAGCAGTGGCATCGCCGCTCACCGCAGCGTGGGCCGCCGCTACCACGCTCTCGGCAAAACCGGTCGATTCGAGCCCCGAAGCCGTACGCATCCGCCGCGCCAATAGCTCCGCAATCAGCCACGCCAAACCCAGCGCGTAAAAATCATCGTCCAGCAGAACGGCCGACTCGGGTGGGGCAATTGCAGCCGACTCCACGAGGAGTTGCTCTGCCGCCGCTACGATTGCCGATCGGCCCGTTACCTGTCGTACGAATCTCGACTGGGCCGTACAGGAGGCATTAAAGAACCCTGAAAATCGGTCGTCGCAGGTGATGGGTACGATCCCCAAAACAGCCACGCCATCGCTGGTTGGCGCATCCACGCTCTCCCAACTAGGAATTCGGCCGACTGTTGCGACTAACCTTGGATTCCAAGCAGCAGTCCAAGCGGCTAACAAATCGTCCGCTTGCGTCTCATCCAACCACGTGGGGAAATCGTCAAGCGTGTGACAGGGGAAAAAAACAGTGATGCGTTCAGGATTCATGAAATTGAGTGTAATTTGCCGGTGTCTTTTTTTCAGGGCCACCACTCCCGTATCCGTCCAAATAGTGCCTCCGCTAGGCAAGCAGTGGCCCAACATGGCAGGGCGTTTGACACTCCGCGCCATGCATTCGTAAAGTGGTGGTAGAGACCCCTTTGCGCTCATTGGAGGCGTTTGGGGATCTGTTCTACCAGTCCGGCTGGAAAAAGCTCTATGGCTCGCAGTGAGTATGTCTGGGGAATCGACATCGGCAAATGCGCCCTTAAGGCGCTGCGCTGTCGTTTGTCAGCAGACCCGCGCAAGCTCACGGCTGAAGCGGTTGACTACATCGAATATCCGATGATGCTCACACAGCCGGAGGCGGATCCGGTGGAGTTGGTGCGGGCAGCGCTGGAGACATTCACTGGCCGCAACACCCTGAAGGGAGACCGCATTGCGGTGTCTGTGCTGGGCCAGTCGGGGCTTTCTAAATTTATCAAGCTACCGCCCATCGAGGCGAAGAAGATCGGTAACATCGTCCAATACGAAGCGCGGCAACAAATTCCTTTTCCTTTGGAGCAGGTGGTCTGGGATTGGCAGCGGTTGGCCGGAGGCATGGAGGAGAGTGGTTTTGTTCTGGAGGCAGAAGTTGCGCTCTTTGCTATGAAACGCGAGCAGGCTTTCAAAGCCTTAGACCCCTTGATTCAAGCCGGTATCGAGGTTGACGTGCTGCAACTCTCGCCGATCGCGTTGGCAAACATGGTGATGTTTGACGAGCTTCCCGATCCGAGCAGTCTCGATCCGGACAAGCCGCCGTCATCGATCGTACTCGTTTCAACCGGTGTTGATTCGACCGATCTGGTCATCACGAATGGCTTGAAAATCTGGCAGCGGAGCATGCCGATTGGGGGCGCCACTTTCACAAAGGCGATTGTCAGGGGCATGAAACTCACGTTCGCCAAAGCCGAACACCTCAAACGCAATGCCGTGCGGGCTGAAGATCCCAAGCTCGTCTTTAAAGAGATGCGACCGGTGTTCAACGATTTTGCCGGGGAATTGCAGCGTTCGCTCAACTATTTCACCGGAGCAGACCGCACGGCGACCATCGGCAAAGTGTTGCTGCTGGGTAATGCCACCAAGCTGCGGGGGCTTTCCGACTTTGTGGCCAAACAACTGAAACTCGACGTGCAGCGACTGGAAACATTTCGTGGTCTCGAAGGAGCGGCGGTGCTGGCCAATCCCTTATTTAAAGACAATCGCCTTTCCTTCGGCACAGCCTATGGTCTCGCCCTGCAAGCGGCCGGCAAGGCACCACTGCGAACCAATCTTCTGCCGCCAGAAATCGTGCGCGAACGCTTAATTGAGTCGAAAAAACCCTGGGCTGTCGGGGCGATGGTTGGGTTGCTCATCGCCGCCGTGCTCAGCTTTGCCACCACTTTTCTAGCGTGGACAAGCTTTTCGCCGCTGCTCTATTCGCAGGTCTTTAAAGATGCCGATCGGGTGAATCTTCAATCCCGAGAAGCGATTGCGTCACTGGCAGAGGTGCAAAAAAAACAGACCGATGCGATCTTGCAGCAACGATTTTTGCTCGACGTCGAGAATCGACGGTTTCAGATGATGGATATGCTGCGGGCTGTGAACTCCCTTTTGCCACAGGATCCTCCCGGCAACGTGCCGGCTGAGTTGGCCGACCGCAAAGAACTTCACATCGATCGGATGGATTGCGAGTATTTCCCCGATCTTGCCCGCTGGTTTAGCAGCGTCGAGCAGGCCTGGGCGCAAACGCATCCTACCGATGGTGCCGCCAGCGAAATGACCGCAGGCGACAGTGGCGCACCTGTAGAACCTGCCGCAGCCGTCAACGCGGATGCTCCGGAGGGTTTACCGACCGACGGTCTACCGGCTGGCGCGCCTGCTATGCGTGGACCCAAAGGGCCGGGTTGGGTGATTGAATTGACCGGTCATCACTTCCACAATGAGGACCACCACAAGCCCAATCAGACCGCGCAGTTTGTGCGGTCGACGATTGTCAAAGGATTGCTTGCCGGGGAGCCAGAGGAGGGTTCAGAGGAGGTTCAAGTGTCGGCAGGCCCACTGGCTGGCAAGCAGGTCACGGTTGCCGGCATAGGTATCGGTTTTCCTGTGATTATTTCGTCGTCCCCGGTGAAGGTGGTGTCGATTGTGTCAGAGGAGATAAAGTCAGCCGCTTTGCCATCGGAAGTCGCCCCCGACAAGCCGCCGGATCTGAAACTCAAACGCTACGACTTCGTGCTTCAGTTCTGCTGGCAGCCCACCACGCCGGGCGCGCTGAAGCCTCCACAGCCACCTGCCGTCTTTGGCGAAGAGGCCCCATGAGCCCACTTCCAGAAAATCTTCCGGCCTGGGTGGCAATGCTTAAAAAGCATCACTTCTGGCTATTGGCATTGGCCGTGCCGCTTGTCGTGCTGCCATTTCTCTTCATTGCCAATAGCCATCTCTTGAAGCAGATCGGCGCTAAACGCGGCGAGATCAAAGCCCACCTGCTCTCGCTGAAACGCGTGGAGTCTATTCCGAACCATCCCAATAAGGATTGGACAACGGACATTGAAGCCAGCACTGCTGCCGTCAAACGAGAGATGCTCAACGAATGGCAGCGATTCTGGGACAGGCAACAACCTGTGCGCATCTGGCCTGAAATCCTCGGTCCGGATTTTGTCGAAAAAGCCGCTGCTCTCAAGCCGGACGCAAAATTGCCACTCCGACTCCTCGAGCAGTATCAAGACGGTGTGCCCAAGATGGTGCGACAATTGCCGGCCCGCATGGGTGCCAAAGAGCAGATGCTAGGTGACGATGCCAAAAAACCAGGGGCCGCAGTCGCTGCGTCGTCGGCTGTGGTCACGTGGACATCAGAAAATCAACAGTCGCTGTATCGTTCATTTGATTGGGAAAAATCTCCCTCTACGGCTCAGGTTGTGCTCGCGCAGGAAGAACTATGGGCTTACGGTCTGCTCTGCGACGTGATCGCCCGGATCAATAAGGAAGCCGCCGGGGCCTACAACGCCCCTATTCCGGTGGTCGAAGAAGTGTTCGTGGGCTACAAGGCTTCCGAAGACAAACCGGGCGGGGTTGGCAGCGGTAGAATCATGAAGCCGATGAATCAAGGCCAGCTCAACGCCGCAGTTGCGCCAACTGGTGGCGAGGAGCCGGGTGCAATGCCCCTTGTGCGTCTGGAACGACCGCCGCACCCACGCTTTGGTGGTGGCGATCCTGTGCCCCGCCGATCCAGCGATGGACCAAGGCAACCGTCTGCACCGGATGATGCACTCAAAAACTGGGTCTATGTCGACTTTCTCGGCACACCGCTGATGGCAGCAGATATATCCTCGTCGCTGGGGGCCCAGATGGTGCACCTGATGCCGTTTATCATGAAAGTCATCATCGACCAGCGTTCTCTCGACGCCTTGCTCGTCGATTTGGCGACATTGGCCCCGGTGCCAATCGACGTGCGACAGGTGCGCATCAACGCCGCCGGTAATGCCGCGATAAAGCCTAACGCTGCTGCGGAGCCAACAGCGACCGGAGGGGCACCGGTCCGGCTCTACGATATTCACGTAGAACTGCGGGGCACAATTGCGCTGGCCACTCCGCCAAATAATAAGTCGCTGGGCGTAGAATCTTCGGAAAAGCCCGATGCATCTCCCCCCAGTGGCGGCACCGGAAAACCGGGACGGCCACCGGCAACACCCGTCAATCAAGCAGAGCCGAACGCAACCCTGCCGCCCGCAGAGCCTCTTCCGGCAGACACAGCGCCCGTTGAATCGCCGCCAGTCCCTCCTCAGCCGGAGCCCAACCCACCGACTGCTGCAGACCACAAATCGCGTTCTTTTCTGGAAGGGTGGGTCGTCGCATGAAGCTACCGAGCATCAGCTTGAATCAGGAAGACGTGCTGCATGTCTTTGTCAAGCACGGCGACAAAATGCTGCTGTCGATTCTTGTTGTAACGGTCTGCGGGCTGCTCTGGGGAGGGGTGCACGCCATTCGCCACGAAACTGCACTCCCCAAAGAGCGACCGGCCGCCATCTCGGCCGAGGTGAAAAAAACGGAGCAGCACATTACAGAAAATAAAAAAGCACCTAAAGAGATGGTCGCCAAAAAACTAAATCTCGGCGCAGAGATTGATAAATGGCGGGGCATAACAGTCAAGCCTCCTAAAGCCGTGTCGCTCCTGGATAAGCCGCTCTTTGCAGAACTTCAGAAACGCACGCAGCCGGCTGTCTTTCCAATTGAGAATCTGCGGGCCGTTGCTGGGATCGTCATCCTGGCCGTGAAGGAGAAGGACAAGCAGGCTCAGGCTCAGGCGCCATTACGCAAGGATCCCAACCGCGATATCGAAGCCGCCCCGGGCAATCAGTCGCCACGGGCCGGCGCTAATCCACGACCGGTTGCTGTGGCTGCTGTACCAGAAGCCGCTCAGACCGGTGGACGCATCGTTCCCTATGTCATCGTAACGGGGCTGATTCCTTTAACGAAGCAATTCGCTGAATACGAGCGATGCTACGCGTCGACGAGTATGCAAGACAAAAAACGCGACCTCCCAATATGGAGTGAGTATCGAATCGAGCGGTTAGTGATAGCCCCGGCCGTGCGTGAAATCTGGGAACCGATTGATTTAAAACTGGTGGCCAAACAGGCCCGCGATGAGTGGCGGGGCAGCCAGATAGACCCGCTGACGGGCGAGTTTGTGCTCGAAGCCGCTTTGATTTCGGCAGCCAATCCGTTTGCTGGGGAAACGAAGCCGGGCAAGCAACCGGTTGCCGCCGCGGCTATGAGCTACTGTGCTGCCCTGCCGCAGTTGAACGCGACCGCCTGGGGAAGCGAGGCCTTGCATCCTACATTTGTCGCAGAGGTCCGGCGGCGGATGAACGAAAAAAAGGCGGCTGCTTTGCGGCCAAAAGATGAAGGACTGGAGCCCGAAGCTGCTCCCGATGCTCCAGGTGCGGCCGCTGCGCCGGGAGACAATGCAGATGCCCCGCCCGATCAGGGGCTTGAATATCGGTTGTTTCGTTTTATTGACACAGCTGTTGAATCCGGGAAGACCTACCGCTATCGCGTGCGACTATCGGTGTGGAATCCAAACTACGAGTTGCCGCTTCAGCATCTCGTTAATGCTTCGATCGCCAAGGCGCCCAAGCTGCCATCGGATCAGAGCAATGAAAGCGCGGCGGTGACGGTGCCGGGGACGACGTCCGTTCTCGCTCGCTGCCTGCGGAAGGCAGAGAAAAAAGCGCTTAAAAAAGACATGGTCGAGGTGCTGGTGCTGGGGAAAAATGATCTGACCGATGACTATTCACTGCGCAGCCTGATCACAGAGCTTGGCGGTCTGCTGAATGTTGACAAACAACTAAACAAGACCGGTGACCAACGCACGCGTGGGGCGGACATTGTGACCGACGGTGTGCTTGTGGACATGCGAGGCCGCCAAGAGGATCGCTCAGAGGCGGCCACCGAGCCCCGTTCAAAAAAGCCTGCGCCTCCCCCTGAACCTTTTGAATTGCTCTACCTAGACGCCGAAGGCGCACTCCAGTTCGTAACCGCCGCCGACTCGCAAGCCCAGGTTGAACGCAACGAGGGTACGCTCCCCCCATTAAACGCAGAGGCCAGGCCGCGATCGGGTGAACGAACCGGTCAACCTGGGTCACTTCCCGGTTTTTCCCCATTTGACCAAACACCGCCAAGAAAGTAATTCGCGGTCACACGCCCCATGAAAATTCTGCGTTTTATTTTTGTGCCGACGCTTGTGCTGGGCTGCATTCCAGCTGCCACACTGCGTGGCCAGGATGCTGCTCCAGCAGCCTATGCAACCTGGTCCAAGCTAGAACTATCTCCCGAAATCCGAACGTTTAAGGAACGGATGCGCGACGGTGCCTCGCTTGAAGCAGCCGATAAAAAGTTTCTCGAGGAGCGTGTTCTTCCGCAGCTAGGGTTGGAAGACAATCGGGCCACAATCGAGCGGGTCCGGCGACGCATTCGTGAGTGGCTCATCGCCGATATCGGACTTGAGAAAACTCAGGACGATATGAACAAAACTGTGCTCGATGCTATGTCCAAGTTGGCCCGAGATCAGGCTGTTGAATTCCCTGTGCAGGTCAACGCAATGCTGCTTCTGGGTGATTTGCGCGCGAAAGATGGCAAGCCTTGGCCGCAGGCAGTCGATGCGCTGGCAACCGCTGCCAGCGACCCCAAACTGCCGATGGCACTCCGCATTGCAACTCTTGCAGGCCTCGCCAAGCACGTGGAGGCTGCGAATGTGAAAGCTGTCGACAATCCGGTGCCCACACCGCTTAGCAAGAGTGCCCTGACGGCTATTCAGGCGATCCTTGTCGAACCGCTAGCCAACGACAACCGAATCCCGCAAGACTGGCTTGTGTCGCGAGCAGTGATGCTCGTGCCGGCAATCGCTCGTCCGGCATCGAACGAACTGATTGGCAGACTGACAAAAATTCTTGCTGACCCAGTGAGGGCCATCGATGTTCGCGTCCGCACGGCCGCTGTGCTCGGAACGATCACCGGAAAGAAGTCGGAAAAGATTGTCCCCGCGATAGTCGATTCGATTCGCGGACTGGCCATTCTGTCACTTGAAGCCGAACAGGCGGCGGCCGAGCAGCAGCGATTCGAGATCGAATACCGCAGCTTTGTTGGCGGGGAGCAGGCCAGGAATGCCGAGGAGCCCGCTTTACAAAAATTCATCTCCGAACAGACTTGCCGGCGGGCGGCTTGGCGACTGACCACTCTGGCCGATGCCCTCCTCTCCGTCGATGGCAAGAGCGGCCTAGCAATGCTCTTGGATGGCAGTGGCGACGCGAGAGGCAGTGGCGACGCTAAAGGCAGTGGAGACGCTAAAGGCAGTGGAGACGCTAAAAACAGTGGAGACGCCGCCAAAACTCTAGCCGCCTGTCTTCGCGCCGGTGGCGCAAGCCTCGATAGCCACCCCGACGAACAGTCGCTTCAAGAAGCTCTAGTCGCTCTCAAGCAGTCCGATCAGCCGGCCGCAGGCCCAGATACTCCAGACGCAAATACGCCGCCAGTAAAAAGCCCGCGCGCACCAGCCACACCGCAACCTGACAACCCATTTGGATCGTAGGCGGCTGCTCAAGCAACTAGCGCTTGATCAGATCTTTTACGGTTCCGCCTGAGGGAATCATTGGCAGCACGTGCGACTGATACGGCACCTGCACATCCAGCAGCGCCGGACCAGGGGAGTCGATCAGCCGATACAGTGCCGCCTCAAGGTCGCTCTTTTTTGCCACCGTCTCCGCCTGCCAGCCGAAGCCCTCGGCTATGCCGACAAAGTTTGGGTAGCGGTTCTGGGGCGAGATGCCGTTTCCCTGTCCGCTGGCCTCAGGATTATCGATCGGACCGAGGTAGGTGTGGGCGCGATTGCCCTTGAAGAAACGATCTTCCCATTGCACCACCATGCCCAAATGCTGGTTGTTCAGGAGCAGCACCTTGACGGGAATATTTTCGCAATTGCATGTGGCAAATTCCTGAATGTTCATCAGGATGCTGCCGTCACCATCAATGTCCACAACCAGCGCTTCTGGGCGCGCCACTTTTGCGCCCATCGCCGCCGGCAATCCAAAGCCCATCGTGCCCAAGCCGCTCGAAGAGAGCCACGTGCGGGGTCGGCAAAATTTATAAAACTGGGCCGCCCACATCTGATGCTGGCCAACTCCGACCGTGATGATCGTGTCGCGGTCGGCAGTGATCCGTGAAAGTTCCGCTATCGCTTCTTGGGCAAGGATGCCCGGATAACTTTCGTCAAAAGCGAAGGGGTCTTCTTTTTTCCATTCTTCAATCTGTGCGTGCCAGTCGGCGAGGCTGGCCGTGGGAGCCTCGACGATCTGGTTGAGTTGTGTGAGGGCGTCTTTAACGTCTGCCACGATAGGAAGATGGACGACCTTGTTTTTATTGATTTCGGAGGGATCGATGTCGATGTGCACGATGAATCCATGCTGGGCAAACTCCGCCACCTTGCCGGTAACACGATCGTCAAACCGCACGCCAATCGCTAGCAGCAGATCGGCCTGATCGACAGCGTAATTGGCGTAGACGCTGCCGTGCATGCCAAGCATGTCGAGGCAGAGCGAATGGTCGGCTGGAAAAGCGCCTAGGCCCATGAGCGTCATGGTGACGGGAATGCCCGTGCGCTGCGAGAGTTCTCGCAGTTGCGCGGCAGCATCCCCCGTGATCACGCCACCGCCGGCATAAATCACCGGACGCTTGGCACGCTGAATGGCTGCAGCAATCTGCGCGATTTGCTCAGGATGTGCTTTGCGGGCTTCGGGATGATAGCCCGGCAGGTTCATCGGAACGTCGTAATCAGGAACAATCTGTGTGACCTGAATATTCTTCGGCAAGTCAACGAGCACAGGCCCAGGCCGACCGGTGGTGGCGATGTGAAACGCTTCCCGCATGACACGGGCGATATCGCTAGCGTCTGTCACGAGATAGTGGTGCTTGGTAATGCCACGGCAGACCTCGACAATCGGCGTTTCTTGAAAAGCATCGGTACCGATCACGCTCGTTCCTACCTGACCGGTGATCGCGATCAGCGGCACGCTGTCCATTCGCGCATCGGCGATGGCCGTCACAAGATTGAGCGCGCCTGGTCCGCTGGTGGCCATGCACACTCCCGGCCTGCCGGTCGATCGCGCGTAGCCCTGCGCAGCAAAGGCGCCGCCCTGCTCGTGCCGCGGAAGAATCGTACGGAGTTTGTCTTCGTACCGAGTGAGCGCCTGATGCAGCGGCATGCTTGCGCCGCCCGGATAGGCAAAGATCACATCCACACCATGCCGGATCAACGACTCGATGACCACGTCGGCCCCGGTGATGAAGGCTTCGG
The DNA here is from genome assembly GCA_945871035.1 of Planctomicrobium piriforme. Classification (GTDB taxonomy): domain Bacteria; phylum Planctomycetota; class Planctomycetia; order Pirellulales; family UBA1268; genus BAIKAL-G1-2R. The sequence continues at coordinate 28,009 of CAMBUD010000009.1, forward strand.
AGGTTCGTAAACGAGAGGCTGTGGCCATGGGAGGCTCCCTTGGAAATGGAGTCGGTATCGGGGCACGAAAACGTCTCTCAAAAATACACGAAAAACGGCGGTCTGCGCGAGAGGCCTGACGCAATGGCAAAATTGTGGGCAATTACCGGTTTTGTGCCACACTCTATAGTAGAAGTCGTGCCAGAATCCACCAGCCATCGGCCAGCCGAGCGACTGCTCAGTTTGGCCAAAACGCTCGAAACCCACAGCGGGTTCGCCGAAGTGGTTGCCAGTCTCCAAGCGGGACATGGTGCCACAATCGGCGGAACCTGGGGATCGAGTTCTGCGCTGACGGTGGCCGCACTGGCACACGCACAGGCAACGGCTCTCCGGACAGGTGTGCTGGTTGTTGTTTTGCCGCACGACGCCGACGCATTTGTGGACGACCTCGCGCTCTTCACAAACACTTCCATTGCGACCCTGCTGGCGATGGAAAGCTTCGGTGACGAAGCGGCAGTCGATGATCCAGCAGCGGCGGCACGCCTCTCCTTTGTCAAACGGTTAACCGGTAGCCACGCCGAATCGCCACGGATCATCGTGACCACGATTGCAGCGCTGCTCACGCCGCTAGACGATCCACGCGAGATAGAGGCAAGCACGCGACGCCTCCAGGTCGGCGGCCGGCTCGACCCTGCCGAGCTAGCCGACTGGCTCACGGCCCGTGGCTGGCAGGCAACGAGTGCCGTCGACGTGCCTGGTTCATTTGCCAGGCGCGGCGGCATCGTTGATATCTTTGCGAACGACTGGGATCGACCGGTGCGCATCGAACTAGACGGCGATGAGATTGAATCGCTGCGCACTTTCGATACGGTTTCGCAACGCAGTGTTGCAGAACTTTCCGCGATCGATCTCACAGCACTGATTCGCCGCTTGGCCGCCGATGCAGGCCAGCCTCACGAGCCCATCACGCGCTGCACCCAACTGGCTGATCTCCTGCCGCCGGACTCTTGGTGGGTGCTCGTTGAGCCTGGAGAATTGGCTGAGGAGGCCAAACGCACTTTTGAGAGGTTGGCGAATTTTTCCGGCATTTCTGATCCGGCCGACGTGTTTGCCCGTATCTATCGGTTTCCATCGGTCACTCTGGCAGCCATTGCACACTCCAGCCTAGAAGCTACAGCTTTTCTTTCGATTGAAAGTGTGGAGCGTTTTACGGGTGTGCTCGACCGTGTGCGCGATGAACTGGAGACGGTCGGCCGCGATCAGCAGGTGTGGGTGGTTGCGCCAACCGAGGCCGAAGAAAAACGCCTGCGCGAGCTGCTCGATGGCTCAGCGCCAGCGCGATCCGGTCGGTTGCATTTTGCAATTGGCCACCTCTCGGGTGGCTTTCGGCTGGTGCCCGAAAAAATTGTGCTGGTTTCAAGTGCCGAGCTCTTTCGGCGCGAAGACGTCACCGTGCGTGCCCCACGGCATCGGCTGTCGCGTGCCATCGATACATTCCTCGATCTTCATGATGGCGACCACGTTGTGCACGTGTCCCACGGCATCGGTCGCTACCGCGGACTCACCCTACTCGAAAAACAAGGCCGCACAGAAGAATTTCTGGAGCTTGAGTTTGCCGAGAGCACGCGGATTTTTGTGCCTGCTTCCTGCATCGAACTGGTGCAGAAGTACGTCGGCGGTTCGAAGCTCGCACCGAAGCTGGCAAAAATCGGGGGCAAGCTCTGGGAAAAACAGAAGCAGGCGGTGCGCGATGCCGTGGCCGATATGGCCGCTGACATGATTCAGTTGCAGGCCCGGCGTGAAAGCCGGCCTGGCATCGCCTTTCCGCCCGATACCCCCTGGCAACGGACGTTTGAAGAGTCGTTCCCTTATGACGAGACGCCTGATCAACTGACCGCCATCGAGGCCATTCGTACCGACATGCAACAGCGACGGCCAATGGATCGACTGCTCTGCGGCGACGTCGGCTTTGGCAAAACAGAACTGGCCATGCGGGCCAGTTTCAAGGCCGTGGAGGCGGGCTATCAAGTGGCCATTCTGGTTCCAACAACGGTACTAGCCGAGCAGCATCGACGCAGTTTTACAGCACGTTTTTCCGATTTTCCATTCACCATTCGTGCGCTGTCCAGGTTTTCAAGCGCTGGGGAAGAACGAGACACCCTGGAGGGCATCGCCCGCGGTTCGGTTGACATCGTTATTGGCACACACCGGCTCGCACAAGCTGACGTGCATTTTGCAAATCTCGGATTGCTCGTCGTCGACGAGGAGCAGCGTTTTGGCGTCGATGTGAAGGAACGGCTCAAGGCGCTGCGGGCGAGCGTTGACGTTCTAACGATGACTGCCACGCCCATTCCGCGCACGCTCCACATGTCCATGCTCGGCATTCGTGATATCTCCAGTCTGGCCACGCCACCGGCTAACCGTCTGGCGGTTGAAACGCGTGTCTCACGTTTTGACGCAGGTCTCATCCGGCATGCAATCGACCGGGAGTTGGCCCGCGGTGGGCAGATATTTTTTGTGCACAATCGCATCCATGACATTCACTCCGTGGCCCAGCGGTTATCGCAGATCGTTCCGGAAGCGACGATTGGCATCGGGCACGGCAGGCTCTCCGAAACAGAGCTTGAGGACGTGATGCTCCGCTTTGTGACAGGAAAGATCGACATCCTGCTGGCCACAACGATCATCGAGAGTGGCCTCGACATCCCCAACGCAAATACGATTTTTATTGATGAGGCCGACTCCTATGGCTTGGCCGACATGCACCAACTGCGCGGCCGAGTCGGGCGTTGCCACCACCGTGCCTACTGTTACATGCTGGTAGATGAAACCACAACGCTCACCGCAACGGCTGCGAGACGTCTGCGCGCGATCCAAGAATTCTCGAGCATGGGCGCGGGCTTTTCGCTGGCCATGCGCGATCTTGAAATTCGCGGTGCCGGCAATCTGCTCGGCACGCAACAAAGCGGCCACATCGCCACTGTTGGCTACGAACTCTATTGCCGCCTCTTGGAGCAGGCCGTTCGCAGCATCAAATCACTGCCGCCAGTGGAACCGCCGACAGTGATCATTGACTTGCCCGGAGAGGCCTGGCTCCCACGCGATTTTCTCTCCGATTTCCGGGCCAAGGTAGATGTCTACCGCCGACTCTCACGCACCATGGAAGACCGGCAGGTTGACGATCTTGCCGCAGAGTTGGTCGATCGCTTCGGCCCGTTGCCGACAGAAGTGAAACGGCTTCTCGAATTGGCCCGCTTGCGCATCGCTGCGACCGCCTACGGAATCGATGCGATCGTACGGCGGGAGGGAATGGTCATGATCGGCCACCACGATCAAACAGCGATCGCAGCCCTGAAAGCTTCAGGGCGACCGGGGGCCGAATCGCTGCGAATGGTCGACAACACAACGGCATTTCTACCACTTTCCAAGCCGATATTTAGCAATCCAGACCGGATTTTGGAAGTGCTGCGGACGCTCTTGCGACCGAGTCGGGGGCGTTCTACAGTTCCCGCCTCTCCTTGAAGGACGCATAAGGATGCTCTGCATGACTGCTCTAGGCTCTTGGCCTCACACGCGGAAGACGCTGCGCTCTGCGGCCGTGATCGCTGTCTTTTGCTGCATGGGATCTGTGCGACCGCACTGTGCACAGGCTCAAAGGATTGCCAACCAGTTTGGCGATGCTGCAGCCAATGCGACGCAAGGACCGCTCACTGCCGGCCAGAGCGGGCCCGGTGGCGGCGCCACAACCAGCCTTGTGCCCCACATTCCCAAGACCATCTCGCGGCCCGAGGGCTGGCCAGGTGGCAAGAGCGGTGGCGAAAAAAGCATCGATAATCACGTGCTCTCAAGCATCCGTGCTTATCCTGGCAGCCCGCTTCAGCCATTGCCAACAGCCTCCGGTGACGGCAAAAGCACGTTGCCAAAAAGCGTCTCCAACGGTCCACCAAAAGGCACTGCAAAAGCCGAACCCAGCGGCGTTGTGCTGGCCAACTTCGAAGAACCGGCCACCGCTGCCCCGCTTCCGATCCCGGGTGCGCAGTCGCTGGAGACGGCTATGATCGTCGCCCGCGTTGGCCCAGAGGTGGTGCTGGAAAGCGACCTGCTCACACCCAGCGCCCTTGAATGGCTGGCCAAGGTTTCTCCTGGCCTGAAGCCCGAACAGATTCGTGAACTCAAAATGCAAATCTACAAGCAGGTGCTCGTTCCGCATATCGAATCGATGATTGTCTACGTCGATGCCTGCCGAACGATTCCAGAAGACCGCCTGCCAGAAATTGAAAAAAAGGTGGGGGAAGCGTTCGACCAGCAGCAACTACCCCGTTTAATCAAAGCTGCAGGGGTAGCCAACGTGAAAGAATATGAGCACCTGCTGCGCTCGCGAGGCCAATCTCTCGACCACATCCGCAAGACATTCTTTGAGCGCTCTCTGGCTCAGCAGTGGGTTCAACAGAAGGTAACCAGCGACGATGAGATACCGCACGCGGAGATGATTGCTTGGTATGAAAATCATCTAGCCGAATACGACTTTTCAGCCCGAGCCCGCTTTGAGCAAATCAGCATTCGGATCACGCCACAGCGATCGCGAAAAGCAGCCTGGGACCTACTGGCGGAGATGGGAAACGATGTGCTGGAAGGAAAGCCCTTTGCCGAGATTGCACGCAGCCGATCCGAGGGGTTAACAGCAGCGCAGGGCGGCGCCTACGAGTGGACCAATAAAAGCAGCTTGGCTTCGAAGGTGCTGGATGATGCTGTCTTCACATTGCCTGTGGGGCAGTTGAGTGCAATCTTGGAAGACGGCACCACTTTGCACATCGTGCGGGTTATCGAGCGGGTTGAAGCCGGCAGAACGCCATTCATTGAAGCCCAGGTGGGCATTCGGGATAGCCTCCAGCAAGAACGACGCAAACGCGAGATGGACGAGTATCTGAGCAAGCTCCGGGAACGAACTCCCGTTTGGACAATCTTCGATGAGGCCGCCGGTGGCCCCCTGCAAACCGCCGCTCGTCCAAACGCGGCAGGTTTGCCGCGCTGATTCGCTGGCGGCCAGTTCGCAGCAACGCTGCGCTGGTTTTCAACGCCTCCCTGCGGAGGTCCTGCGTAGACAATTGCAGCAGGCTTGCACGCGGGCTAGACTGCCGGCATTCGCGGCATATCCAGAGGATTTTTTTGCCCGCGTTGTTTTTCCAAACGCCTTACCCTTGGGTGCCCCGGAGATTCGTCCCCCATGAGTGCCACTACGAAAAACGCTACCACCACACCTTCGCCCGCAACCGCTCGTGCTCCGAGTGGGGGAGCCGGTCCATTTGCCGGCACCAGAGCGGATGGCTGTGCCCAACTCCAGATCAATGGCCAACTCTACGAGTTGCCGCTGCTAGTGGGCAGTGAGAACGAGCACGCGATCGATATCTCCAAACTGCGTGCCATCACAGGCGCGATCACGCTCGACGAAGGCTACGTCAACACCGGTTCGACGACCAGTGCGATCACGTTTCTCGATGGTGAGAAGGGGATTTTGCGCTACCGCGGCTACCCAATTGAGGTGCTCGCCGAGAAGTGTGATTTTGTTGAGGTGAGCTATCTGTTGATCTACGGAAAACTTCCGACGAGCGATGAGCTCGATGCATTTCGCAAGTCACTTTCGCATCACACGATGATCCACGAAGACATGCGCAGCTTTTACGGCGGCTTTCCCCGTGATGCGCATCCAATGGCCACGCTTGGCAGCGTTGTCGGCGCACTTTCCACTTTTTATCAGGACTCGCTCGATGTGCATGATCCGCGTCAGGTAGAAGTGAGCGTCCATCGTCTGATGGCCAAGCTGCCGACGATTGCTGCCTACAGCTACAAGAAGTCTATCGGTCAACCGCTGATCTATCCGCGCAACGACCTGTCCTATTGCGAGAACTTTCTGCAGATGATGTTTGCTGTGCCCTGCGAGGAATACCACATTGACCCTGACTTTACCGATGCCCTCGACATGCTGCTGATCGTTCACGCCGATCACGAGCAAAACTGCTCCACGTCGACCGTGCGCATGGTGGGCTCCAGCGATGCCAACCTCTTTGCCAGCATTTCAGCCGGAATCTCCGCCCTCTGGGGACCGCTCCACGGTGGCGCCAATCAGGCTTGCGTGGAGATGCTTGAACGAATGGTTGCCGACGGTGGCAACGTCAAGAAATACGTGGAGTTAGCCAAGAAAAAGGATCCGAGCTTTCGCCTCATGGGCTTCGGTCACCGCGTTTATAAAAATTACGACCCTCGTGCTCGGCTCATCAAGACCACCTGCGATCAGTTGCTAGCGAAACTTTCGCTCCGCGATCCGATGTTTGACATTGCGCAGCAACTCGAGGAAGTTGCGCTCGCCGACGAATACTTCATCGAGCGAAAGCTTTATCCAAACGTCGACTTTTATTCTGGTGTTATCTATCGGGCCATGGGAATACCTGTGCAAATGTTTCCCGTGCTCTTTGCAATGGGACGCCTGCCGGGCTGGATCGCGCACTGGGACGAAATGCATCACTCGCCCGCAAAGAAAATCTGCCGTCCACGGCAGATCTACACTGGCGAAACCCTCCGTGCATTTGAGCCGATTATCAAGCGCTCCTAACGCATTACGAGCGTTTTTTTTGAAAGAATTCGCTCAGGATGCGGCCGCATTCTTCGGCCATCACATGGCCGCTGTGCTCGACGCTGTGGTTGAGCCGCTTGTCGTCAAAGAGCCTGTAGAGCGATTCGACCGCGCCGGCTTTTGGATCAGGAGCGCCCCACACAACCACCGGAACGCGGGCCTGCAGAATGGCTCCGGCGCACATGGGGCAAGGCTCAAGCGTAACGTAGAGAATACAGTTGGTGAGCCGCCAAGAGCCGAGGGCGGCGGCGGCCTGCGTGATCGCTATCATTTCCGCATGCGCCGTTGGATCAGCCAACTGTTCGCGTTGGTTGTGGGCGCTGGCCACTATTCGACCACTTGCCACCACAACCGCCCCAACTGGAACCTCGTCTTCCTCAGCAGCGGCCTGAGCCTCTTTGAGGGCTGCACGCATCCAGCGGTGGTGCAGTTGGTCACCGGGTAATTCGAGCGATTGGAGAAGGTCCATGGGTCTGAGCCACTCAGCGGGTAGATCGGGCGGGTAGCTCGGGGAAACGGATCAGGGAAACGGTTCGGGGAAACGGTTCAGGGGAGCGGGTCGAGGAAGCGGGTCGAGGTGAGCACGAACTGTTCGAGCAGGCCAAACTGTAGGCGAGCCGACCGGGGTCAGACAAACCAACCGGTCAAACGGGCTTGACTTGGGGGGAAGAAACGCATCGGCTATTATTTTTACAGATCGCACCGCCCCGTTGTCATAAGGAACTTTCTGATGGATTTTACCATGGATCCCACAACCCTTCTGCTCCGCTGGGCCCATGTGCTCGCTGCGGTTATCGCCATGGGTGGGCTCGTCTTTGCCCGCTTTGGACTCTTGCCAGCGCTTACCAATTTCGATTCAGCCACGCGTGAGAATATTCACGAATCGATTCGCCGTCGCTGGTTGCCGTGGGTGATTGGGTCTATCACCGTGCTGCTGGCAAGCGGCTTAGCAAATTTCTTGCTCTTTTCTTCTCGCGTGAAAGCGGAAAACTGGAACGAAGGAGAGTGGATGCGACAAACGGGCTACCACGCGCTGTTTGGTGCGAAGTTTTTATTGGCTCTAGTGGTCTTTTATTTTGCCAGCGCGTTGGTTGGCCGCGGTGCTGGCACGCAATGGGTGCGGAACAATCGCAGCACCTGGCTATCGGTCACACTTGGCCTGGCGCTGGCTGTGGTCTTGCTTTCCGGATGGATGCGGCAACTGCACACCGGTTCCAACACGCCTGCAGCCACCGGCGGCATACGGCTCGGTGAAGAGACTCCAAACGAATAGCAGAGGGACCCCAAATGGATAAAAAAGAAAAGAAACGCATGGAGGTGCTGCAACAAAAGATTGCCAAGTTGCAGCAGCAACTTGCTGGCGCAAAACAACAGCCTGATGATCCGGCCGACATTCCCCGGCTGGAAAAGGCGCTGACGGACGCCCACGCGGAACTGGCGGTTCTCAAGAAGGGCTGATGCGGTTGCAGAAAGACCGCACAACACCCTCGAGACCTGAGGAGATTACGCATGAGCGCCATCGATTTTGATTCACCCTTTGTGCTTTCTGCCCAGCAGCGGCAGCAGTTTCGAACGGACGGTTTCATCAAACTGCCGGGCGTATTCGCTGCGGACACTCTCGCGCACTGCGATCGCGAGATTACGCAACTGACCCTGCACAACAACCCGCTCGCCAACGTGCCACTTGAGAGCCGCGATACCTATGGCAAAGCGTTTATTCAAGTCTTTAACCTCTGGCAGAAAAGTGCGCTCGCCAAACAGTTGAGTTTTTCCAAGCGACTGGCGCGAATTGCCAGCGAATTGCTCGGCACGCGGGGCGTGCGCATGTGGCACGATCAGTCACTTTACAAAGAACCCGGCGGCGGCTTCACGCCTTGGCACACCGACCAGCAATACTGGCCGATGGACAGCGCGCTGTGCGTAACCGCTTGGATTCCGCTACACGCCGTGCCGCTCGAACGGGGTCCGCTCTCTTTTGGCAAAGGGAGCCACCTCAAACGGATCGGCCGTGATCTAGAAATATCCGCTGCCTCGGAGCAATTGATCCGCGAGGCGATCCTCGCGCAGGGCGTTCGAGAGACTGTCGAACCGTACGCAGCCGGCGAGGTGTCATTCCATCTCGGCTGGACGCTGCACCGGGCAGGACCCAACACCACCACCCTGCCCCGCAAAGTGCATACCGTTATCTACATGGATGTGGACATGAGGCTGGCCGAACCGAAGAATAAAAACCAAATCGCCGACCATGCCAAATGGACCCCCACCACAACCGTCGGGGCAATTATGAATGACCCGCTCAACCCCGTGCTGTATCTCAGCGATGATGCGTTAGACATTGTCTGATTCACTCTTTTCTGTTCCGTCAACTCCTCCCATTGTTTGAGCCACACATCATGGGGCTAAAAAACTTTTTCTCATTATTTTCTAGCGGCCCCCCGCGGGTCGATCTCTGGCGTCGCTACGAACGACTGCGCGAGAGCCACTCCGGGACGATGTCGCACTTCTACAAGGTCAAGGACATTCGAAGTGGCTTGGTTGTGGGACTCAAGATCAACGACCGGCAAAAGAGTCAGTTGGTAGAAAATCGCTACAAGGGCCTCGAACGGCCGAGCGAGGGCCAAATCGGTGCAACGATTCAGGGGCCCAACATCGTCAAGACAATTGAGTGGGGCATCTCGTCGGACGGTGAATCTTTTATCGTTCAGGAATTTATAGAAGGCACGCTGCTGCACGCCTTGCTCGCGGCAAGAAAACAACTTCCGCCGGCCCAACGCCTCGATCTCGTGCGTCAGGCAGCAACGGCGATTGCTGTGGTCCACAAGGCGGGATTTGTCCATCGCGACATCTGTCCCCGCAACTTTCTGCTCCAGTCAGATGGCCGTTTGATGCTGTTTGATTTTGGCCTGAGCGTGCCTGATAAGCCAATCTTCCTGCAACCGGGCAATCGAACCGGCACGCCAAACTACATGGCACCTGAAATCGTGCGCCGCAAGCAGGCCGACAAGACGCTCGATATTTTTGCACTTGGTGTGACAGCTTTCGAAATCTGTACGCTTGCACTGCCGTGGCCACATGGCACCACCGGTAGTGCCGCGATGCTACACGATTCAACGCCGGTCGATATCCGCACCCACTGGCCGGACATTCCGCCCCCGCTTGCTGGTGCGATCACAGCCTGTTTAGCAGCGGAACCTGGCAAACGTCCTCCCTCCATGGAAACCTTTCTGAGGAGTATTTCAAAGGTTGTCCTTTGAAAAGATGCCTGAGTAAGCGGGCACTTGACGGGAGCCCTTGAAGCATCGGCCCGATGTTTTTACCTTCGTGGCTACAGTCCCCCACGCGCAGCAAGACAAAACAAGGAAATCAACGTCATGAGTATGGATAAAAGCCTCCGCGTACGAAAAGGCGCTGCCAATGCACGTGGGGTGCTCAAGCGTGCCGAACGCATCATCAAGCTCAAGGAGCAGGATCGCTGGACGGATGGACGCAGCCCGCTGGGCCTGCCGAAAGTGCGGGTCTACAAGATGGCTATGAAGAAAAAGAAGAAGGCCAAGGTCGAAGAAGGTGCTGACGCTGCAGCTGGGGCAAAAGCTACACCAGCTGCGGGTGCAGCCGCTGCCAAAAAGAAAAAATAGCCGAAGATTTTTCTGTGCTGCTCAATTGTGTTTACACAAGCCTGGCAGCAGCTGCTTGACCAGAGGCTATGACCTGAGGAATACCAACGCCCTCATAGGCCGCACCGGCGAGGGCCACGCCGGCTATTCCTGCCAGTCGGCGATTGATCCGTTCGATGCGCTGCACATGACCAACATGATACTGCGGCATCGCACCTGCCCAACGATCAATCTGCACAAACTGCGGCGGCACGCGAATGCCGAGCAGCGCGGACACCTCAGCAATGACAAGCGATTGCAGCCGGCTGTCGTCCAGGAGCGCCGTTGTGGGATCAAGGGCCCCGCCGACGAATGCGCGCAGGAGCACGGCACCGAGCGGTGCACGTGCTGGAAATTTTGAGCTTGAAAAACTGATGGCCAGAATCTTGCGGCCTGCAGTGCGTGCCACCACTAATCCAGCCGCATCGAGTGGGTGTTGCACATCACTCTGTGAAAATCCGAGCGAAACGATTGCCGAACCGGCATACTGAATGCCAGCGAGTTCTTGAGCCAACGGCTGATCGACAGCGGCGAGTAGCTGAGCCGCTACGCCCGAGGGCACTGCCAGCACAACGGCATCGCAAAGCAGCGACTGCGGGGGCACTTCAGCTGCATGCGAACCGTTACCAACGGCTTGCAGAAAAAGTTCCCAGCCGGATTCTGTTTGCACAAGCCGCTGGGCTCTGGCTGTTATGCGACGGACTCCAGCGCAGTGCAGACGCTCACCTAAAACCGTTGGCAGTGTTTCCATGCCGGATTTGAGCGTGACAAATTGACCGTACCGAGCGCCGGTGGCCTCATCTTCTCCCCCGGTATGTTTCAACCGCATGCGTTCGCCACTGGAAAGGCTGCCGAACCGACGCTCCATCTCAAAGAACTCCGGGCAAGCAGCGGCCATGCTCAACTGTGCAGGATCGGCGGTCCAGATTCCCGAAACGAGCGGCTGCACGAGCCGCTCAAATGCCTCCCGCCCCAGACGACGGACCGCAAATTGCTCAAGGCTTTCATCACTAGAGACCGTTGCTAAATCGGCTGTGCGGCGGGGCACGAACCGCTCAGCCAACAGTCGAAGTTTTCCCCGCAGGGATAGCAGTGGCGAGGTGACGATGCTACTGATGCGTCCAGGTGCGAGTAAGCGAAACCCTGCTGGCACAGGGAACAAACGCCCGTCTCTATAAATCAAAGCCCGTCGCACGCGGGGATCTACGCCAACAAGTTCGCTCCTCAGGCCAAGCCGCTCAACCATCGCGATGGCTTCGGGCCGCCCTGCAAAAAAGCTGTCCGCGGATCGTTCCACCAGCCAGCCATCTTGACGCACCGTAGCCACCACGCCTCCCAGCCGACCGGTTGGTTCAACAAGCGTGACTGTGCAGGCCGGATGTGCAGCAGTGGCAACCCTTTCTAATGGCAATGCAAGAGTTTCTGCTGCGGCCAATCCGGCGAGTCCGCCACCCACCACAATCACGTGCTTCAAACGCGGGTCATGCATGGTGGTGTTCTGAAAGGGAAAAAACAGATTCTATCCTACCGGGAGCACCGCTATTAAACAGGCACGCTCACGCTGCCTCAGCATGAAGTTCTATCCATCACAAACTTAATTGACAGACAGCTCAAAGCCATAAACCGGCTGAAAGTGTGGCTGGATCTGGTCTGGACTGGGCTGGGGGGGAAGCCTACGGTCTGCAGATTCTGTGGGTAAGTCGCTTTGACTTACCCCAACGGAGTTCGCTTAAGGAGAAATCTCTCGTGGCCATGCTACGACGCTCATTACCTTGCTGCCTGTGTGTGCTTGTCTGCTTCGCAGGAATGACTGAGCCTTTTGTATCTGCTGTTGAGAGTCAACAGGAAAAGCCCGTTGCGCCGCGCACTCTCATGCGACTGCCACGCTGGATTGAATCGCTCAGCCAACAAGCCGCCAGAAAACCGGTGCGCAACCTACCGGCATTTCGCAACCTGCCAGCATTTGATGAGACTACAAAAATAGAGGCCGCGACCGACTCTTCGGCTGATGCCTTAGAATCGCCTGCACCGGTCCCGATTGCTGCCTCGCACCTCCTGGCCACAACCCCTGCCGAATTATTGCCGACGGTCGAGCAGGCTTCTCCGATCGAGCAGGCCACCGACAGCCTCCAGATTGGATCAACGCCATCCTCACAAGCGGACGGCAGGCCTGGCCATGCTTTGCTACGTTCGCGTGCGGCCACGCTCGTCGATGCCCATGCAACGCTCACGAGCAGTTGGACCGATCTGGTGGCCCAAGAGCCCGTGAACGTCGATGCCGCTCATCGATCCGCTGCTTCAGAATTGATCGACAACGCGCCCCCCAAGCCAGGGCTCGGACCGGAAACAAGTGTGCTGAAACGTGAGCCTCTACCCGAAATCGTCGCCATCGAGCAATTGCCTCCGACGTCTGAGACAGTGGCAGACCAGCAAAAAGATTCTTCGCTGCCAGCATTGCCACTCCTCAAAACTACGGCTGACTCGGAAGTGCCTGCACCAGCAGCAACCGTAGGCGACACCGATACGAGTGTTGTGGACGCTGCGGATGCCGCTGCAACTCTGCCAGCGGAAGGTGTTGCTGAGGCTGAAACACAAAATCAGCCCACGCCAGAAAATCAGCCCACGCCAGAGGTGGAAACAAAAACGGCACGCCAGCCGATCGCAGCCGTTCCGGAGGAAGCCCCGACGCTCTCCATCGACCCGGCTAGTTTTCGTGGCATCTATCCGGGCAAAACCAGCCAGAAAACACTCGACCTCCAGTGGGGCAAAGGCGAGGCCTTCTCGCGAGAAGATGGCTCAACAGGGTTTTTCTGGAACATCGATCCCTTCGAGCGCGTTGAGGTCACCATCGATGGTGAGACTGTCGATTCCATCCGCATCAAATTGGCGAATCCAGTTGCTGTCTCCGAACTCGCTGCACAGTTGGAGATTGCTGATCTGCGCACTGTCTCGATCTTGGATGAGCAGGGCATCTCGATTGGGGAGGTCTTTCCTGAGCGGGGGGTTATCTTCAGTGTGAAGCCCGGCACTCAATCGGCTACAGCCGTCATGCTGGAGCCACTCGATCCCGAGTCGTTCGTGTTGCGAGCTGAAGGCGAGATCGATACCAACACAGCCTACGCAATGGCCGACCTGCAATACGCCATCGAAATCGACTCTGAACATCTCCGCGCCCACCGATTGCTGCTTGTGTTGATGTGCGAGGAAGGCCGCTGGCTGCAGGCATTGCAACTGGCGGAGGCTGCGGAGCAACTCGATGCCGTCGATATTTGGACGAGGCTCAAGCTGGCTGGCGTGTTACTGTCTCTCGATCGCATTGACGAGAGTCGGGAAAAGGTATTGGCGGTGCAGAAGCAGGAAAATCTGCCACCGCTGGTGGTCGCTCAGAGCGAGCGATTGCTCGGCCGTATCGCTCTTGCCGCTCAAACGCCCGAATACCCGGAAGCCGTTGAGCACTTTTCCCAAGCCATTCGCAAGGCAACGCCGCTGATGACCGCTCGTTCCAAGTCCGTCCAACAGGCAGCACGCGAGGTGTTGCTCGATGCCCATCTTGGCACAGCGCTGGCCATAGCCCGTGGGACATGGCAGCAGAAAAGCCGGGTGATCCCCAAATGGATCGCTCGCAGCGAGGCCTTAGCTGCGGATCTCAAGCCGGAGAGCCTCAACAAGGATGACTTCGAATTGCAACTCTGTCGCGGCGTGCTGGAAGTTGCCGCCAGTTCGAGTGAAGCCATTGAGCCCTTGCCATGGGTCAAGCGGTTGCTGGTATTGCGGGAGAGCTTCGATGCGAAGATCGCTGATCCAATGCGGCGCCGTCAAATCGACTGGGAAGTAGGCCAAGGGCTGTCCGATGCCTTGTTAGCAGGCCAGAAACGGGGCGACACAGCCGATATGCTCGACAATGCCACGCTCACGGCCGCCTATCTCGAACGGGGCTGTGAACAGCGGGAGTTATCGGCTCTGGAAAAACGCGCGATCGGCGATCTGTCGTTCCGCATTGGTATTCTTCACAGCCTGCAAAAGGGTGACCACGCCACTGCCGTTGCCTGGTTTGACAAGACGATTCCTCTTTGGGAAGAAAATCCCAGCTTTGCGCGGGACGGCCAAACTGGTCGCCTTGGCGAGTCGCTTGTGAGCATGGCCATCTCTTATTGGCAAATGGAGCGACGCGAGGACGCTGTCGGAATCAGCCGCAAGGGCGTTGATCTCATGGTTGAGGCGATCGATCGTAAACAACTCGACGAACGCTCCCTGGCTGTTGCCTACGGCAATCTTTCCACGATGTACGCCGAGCAGGGAGACGACGAGCAATCACAGACCTATGCGGAAATGGCCAGTCGCGCTGAAGCCACTGGTGCATTCAGCGCTCCGTTGCAGCGTTAGCTCTTGTTCGATAGAGATTCGCTGCTGGTTTACAGCAGACTTTCTAGCAACAAACGCATCTTGCGCAATTCGGCAATCGAGTCGACGCCTTCTAACGGGGCGAGATGAACGCACAGAGCGCGTTTGTAGCCCACGCGTTCGAGTTGGTTGACAAGTTTGCCATACTCCACGCCGCCTTGTCCGACGCGCACTTGAAAACTGTCGGGCTTTGTATCGCGTAGATGCACGTGAAAGACGTACTTTAAAATTGGTTCCCATGACACGATTTTTTTTTGGCCAAATATAAAGTGGCTGGGATCGAGCGTGATGCCAAGGCCCGGCACATTGCGACACAAGGAGGACGTTGTCTCCGGATCTTGAGTCATGCGGCCTGCGGTGGTCTTAACGCCCACTAAGACGCCCAGACCGGCTGCAATCGACACCATCCGCCGCAAGCGTTCGATCTCTCCGTTAAATGGCGTGCCGAGTTCGGAAGCATCCACCACGATCGTCACCACTCCAAGCGATTTGGCCAACCGGCAACAGGCGGTAAACCGATCGTAAAGATCGGGTGTTTCTGGTGCCGAGAACGAGATTGCCACGGGGCGCAGTCGCTGCAGATCGCTGCAATCCGCAATCGCAGACTCGGGGTTGGAAACCACCTCGCCCGGTCGCAGATGCCCACCCTGCTCGTGGATATCGATCTCAACGGCGGTGAATTCGAGTTCTGCAAGTTGCTCCATCGCTCGGGCGAGCGGCCGATCAGGAAAACACTCAGTGCTGACACAAACAAACACGTAGGGACACTCCTCTCAAAGAAACTTCGGGCTCTCCGTTGACAAAAGCCACCGGAGCAACGACCAAGACAATCCGCAAAAGGTAGCAACACGCATCAAAAACTGCCAACACTACAGCAGCCATATTGTTTGTCCTCTCCAATACTGGCAAGCTGGAATTGTGCCGGTTGCTGGGACCGACACTCCATAAAGACACGGTGGGAGAATGATCGATGCAGATTGAAAGCACGCAACAGCCGACTCGCATCATCCTCGAACAGGGCGGTATTTGGGGCCGCTGGGGCACGCGCATTGCATGGACGATCGCTGGCATCTCGGTGTTGGTCGCCCTAGCGAGCGCAGGGGCCAACGCCCAGTATTTTCAGCGTGACGCTAAAGTCATTGAACAATACGCCTCACTGTCTCGCCTCGCAGCCGCCAAAATAGCGATCGTCGATGTTTCAGGAGCCATCATGGGCGGCGCAGGCTTTTCGCGGTTGCAGCTCGATCAGATCGAAGCAGACAAAAGCGTTCGCGCAATTGTGCTGCGTGTGGATTCGCCCGGCGGCACCGTGAGCGGCAGCGATGAGATCCACTATCGGCTCGGAAAATTAGCAAAAAAGCGTGAGCTGCCTGTTGTGATCAGCATGGGAGGCATTGCAGCCAGCGGCGGTTACTACATCGCCATGGCCAATGGCGGCCGCGAAGATGTGATCTTTGCTGAGCCGGCAACGCTCACCGGATCGATCGGCGTGATCATCCCACATTTTGACCTCTCAAAGTTGCTGAGCAAATTCGACATCCGGGACGACTCGATTACCAGTGGACCGCTCAAGGAGATGCTCAGCCCGACAAAAGAACGTTCGCCAGAGCTGGCCGAACGCGAGCGAAAGATTCTGCAGAACCTTGTCGACGAAATGTTTGGACGTTTTAAGCAGATCGTCAAGGAAGGCCGACCTAAACTTGATGATGAAAAACTGGCGGCCGTCGCCACGGGTCAAATTTTTACCGCCCAACAGGCGCTCGATGCCGGGCTGATTGACCGCATCGGATTTCTTGAAGACGCCGTTGTGCGTGCGGTGGAGTTGGCCGGGCTCACGGAAGAAACGGCGCGGGTCGTGAAATATTCACGGCCGCGCGGCCTGCTCGACGAGGTGCTGGGCAGCGATTCCTCCGCGGGAGCGCGGACAACCGTCGAAGCCTTCGCCGAATGGACAACGCCGCGTGCCTGGTACCTCTGCAGTTGGTGGCCGGCACTCATAACCAGCCAGTGAAGAATGCTCGTGCTTGGGGCTGGGCAATGCGTCAGAATCGATCCGAATCGATTCGCCACTCATGACTCATGGTGACTCATGGTGACTCATGGCCCGTCCAGCGTGTCGCCTTTCACAATCGATTTTCCCAGCGCTGCCAGAGCCGTTTGATCAGCCGCGGTAAGCTTTCTGCCGCGTGCCCGTGCCAGCGCCATGCGGCACCAACAGTCAGCCGCTAGCAGTGCGCTGGTGTTGCCAACCGCGTCGGCATAGTGCGTCGTGGCCAGCACGCTCGTGAGTTGCTGCACCTCGGCCGATACTGCGGCAATCTCCAACTGCCGATCCGCCAGGCTCTTTCCGTAACGGCGGAGCATCCGATCAATCCGCACTGCCAACCCCGCAAGCATGCGTCGGGCCCCACAGGCGTGTTCGCGAAGGACGCGATCGAGGATTGCTCGATCGCTGGCCATGCCGCAATCGCTCCGCAACCATCTCCCCGTGCGCCATGCCAGCCACTCCACGACACGCCGACTTCTCGATGCTCCGGGCCCCTGCAAGGCCAGCGGGTGGTGCTTGCAGAGCCCTTTAAAAAGAGCCAGGCCGAGCAGATCACTTTCGCCCTCGTAAATGGAAACGGCTAAATGATCGTGCAAGGAATCTCCCAGCGGGTGCCCCGTAAGAAATGCTCGTCCACCGTGCACGCCAATCGCCTCAATGGCTGCCTCCCGCACGCATTGACTGGCGATAATCTTGGCGATGATCGCCTCCAATTCACCGCTTTGTCCATCATCGATTGCCGCAGCAGCCCACGTTGCTAGGCTGTCGCAAGCAATTGTGCTAGCCGCCATGCGGGCAAGCCTGCCCTGCACCAACTCGCGTGCCGCGATCGGTTGCCCCCATGTAAAACGCTTGAGCGAGTAGTCGCGAGCGCCGGCTAAAAGCATCCGCAACGTGCCGGCGGCCTGTGCAGCCAGCGTCACGCGACCACGGTTGATGCCGTGCCACACAATCTGCATTCCATCCTGTGAGTTGGCACACTCCGGCGGCTGCAGAATATCGACCTCGTCGACGTTAAAGCCCCTAAAATCTAAGCCGTTGTTGTGCGCATGCTTGAGCGGGTGGAGGCCGTAGCGATGGAGGGAAAACGTCGCGGTATCAGTAGCAGGTAAACGCACCAGCACGACCGTCGGCCTGCCTTCGTGGATCGCCAGCAGTTTGACCAGCCTGCCGTAGGTAGCGCCGGTGATAAATTGTTTTCGACCGCTGAGCACCAAACGGCCGTCGCAGCGCTCAAGAACACTGCGGATGGCCCCTAAGTCGCAACCGGCTTGCGGCTCTGTTGCGCCGAAGATCGAAAGTGGCCGGCCCTGTGCTAATCCTGGCAGATGGCGTGATTGCTGCTGGGGTGAACCGAAGGCTATCAGTGCAGAAACGGCACCAATCGACGAGTGCACCGAAAGCATCCCGGCAGCCGTTGGTTCGCAAACTGCTAGGCGGGTGATTGCCCGAGTGAGTTCGAGCATCGTGCAGCCAGAGCCACCAAACGCCTCTGGCACAGCCAGTCCCCAGAAACCAATCTCGCCCAACGCTTCCTCAGCATGGCGAGAAAATTTACCGTGTCTTTTTTCTAGCCGACTTCCCAGTATCGCTTGAGACTCAGTGGTAGGCTGTGCCGTTAAAGCCGTGAGAACTTCCCCGCTGTCGGCAGTGGGAAAGTCGGTGGGTTCGTACACGGTGGGGTCGTACAGTTGGTCATCTCCTCGCAGATGAGCGAGGACGCGATCGGCCTGTTCCACCACCGCCGCTACGGCATCGCGCAGCGGTCTGGCCGCTTGAATGGCAGCTTCATGAAATCGACCACGGTCGCGACAATCGCTGCTGTGCCACACGCACTGAGACACCAGCGAATTGTTTGGAATGCGGCTGTTGGCTGTCTTGCCTGTCTGATTTTTGGCATGCGTTCGATCGGGGGCAGCCTTCCCGACTACAGCCATCCAGGCTGGCGGTTGCGCTTTTAAAGCAGCGATTTGTACCCACTGAAAATGGTCCATGATGACCCGGCGTTTGAGCTTCAATGATTCAGTGGCCTCGCCGTGCAGGGCATCAAATGCGCGTCCCACCAACACCACTCGTCGCACGCGCCAGTCGTGTGGCAACCCCTGCTGCCGCCGCGCGATCCGCCGAGCGAACCATGCCAGCACCGCTGGGTGTGTCAGTGCGGCCCGGCGGCTGAAGACGCGCACGCCCATCCGTTTGATTGCCTGCCGCAACGTCTGCGGATCAGGCACAATCAGTGCCACGGTCCATGCCAACCCCTCACCAATGACACACACCTGTGCCACGCTTGCATCTTCAGCAATCACCCGCTCCACCTCAGCCGGTGGCACCTTGACGCCGCCGGTCAGCACAATGGTGTCGACAAGCCGGCCTGTGATTCGCAGTTGCCCATCGGTGTCGATCTCAGCACGATCACCGGTCTGAATCCACTCGGCCATCTCGGCGGCTTCCAGCGGGCTCGGCGGAGTGGCTGGAGTTGCGTCGTCGCTGGGTTGAGACTCTTGAGGAATGATGATGCCAATGGCTCGGCTCGGCGTGCGCACGAGCAACTGACCTCGTGTTTGTGGTCGCAGATCAATTTTGAGCTCCACGCCCTCAAGCGGCGGTCCAACAGTACCCGGCCGGGCATTTCTTGGATTGCAAATCGAGACAACCGGCCCGGCCTCAGCCAGCCCGTATCCCTGCACCAGCGGCACCCCTCGGCTGCCAAAGGTTTCGGCTGTGCATTGTCGCAACGCCGCTCCACCCGACACACACACCCGAACGCTGCCCCCCATGGCCATCGCCAAGTTGGGGATCGTGCCAGCTTGTGTTGCCCGCTCCAAACGCTCAAAAAAAGCCGGTACTCCCAGCACAACTGTCGGTGGCACCGCCCGACAAGCCTCTAGAATGCGACGCCTGTCCGACACCACGCTCAGGCAACTTCCGCGCACGAGGGCTGTGTAGAGATCGCCCACGCGGGCCAAGGCATGGCTCATCGGCAACCACGAGAGCCGCACGTCGCTTGAGTCATCGAGAAAAACAGCCGCTGAGCCCTGGGCATTGGTCACAAGCGCCCGCTGGCAATGCAGCACGCCATGCGGCCGACCCGACGTTCCGGAGGAGAGCAGGATCGTGGCGCAGACGCTTGGATCACACGCCGCCACGCGTCGCTGCACTGCCGCGCGCAGCACCGATCGATCAGCGGTGCGCTGAGGAACATTTCCGGAACGGAGGCCCGCAGGCATACGCGTCTGCATTGTTCTGTCGGGTGGACGCAGATCGATGACAATTGTTCCAGTCGGCAGTTCACGCTGTGGCAGTCGCCGGACCTCCCCGCTGAGTGCAATGCCTCTGGGTGCAAGCCAGTGGATTTGGGAAATCTGCTCGGCAGTGGATGCATCGACGTGAAGCGCCGCGTGCACGACGCCACTCAGCAGGCAGGCCAGATCAACCACTATCCAATCGACCGAGTGGGTTCCTTGATGCACCAGCCGATCGCCTGATTTGAGTCCAACTGTTAAGAAGTGCTCGGCGAGATCAACGGCAGCGGCAATCGTTTCTCCCCACGTCCATTCCCCCCGTTCTTGAAAATCGGCACTGCACAGCGGATTGACCAAGGCCCTGCGATCAAAAGAGTCATCCAGCCGCGCTGCCATCAATTCGACAAGCGACCCAGCAACGCTCGGCTGGCTAGGCGAGAGTGCGGCGGCGGCAGCCTGAATGCTCGGGGTGTTGGTGGCGATTGGTGTCATGCGTCTTCCCTGGCAAAGAGCACTGCGATGCCCTGCCCAAGACCGATGCACATCGTAGCCAGCCCCAGCCGGGCGGTGCCAGCGCACAGGGTGTGGATGAGAGTGGTGGCAATCCGCGCACCACTGGCCCCGAGGGGATGGCCGATCGCCAGCGATCCACCGCGTACGTTCACGCGTTCCGGATGCAGCCGTAACTCCTCGATGCAGTACACCGCCTGCGCGGCAAAAGCTTCGTTGAGCTCAATGCAATCCATGTCGGCGAGATCATGGCCCGAGCGGGCCAGCAGCTTGCGCACGGCTATCACAGGCCCTGTGCCCATGGCCGCCGGTGGCACGCCGACCACTGCGGTCGCCACAATTCTCACCAGCGGCACGAGCTCCTGACGCTGTGCTTCGGCCAAGGACATCACAACCAGAGCCGCTGCGCCATCACTGAGCGGGGCGCTGGTCGCAGCCGTAATGGTGCCAATCTTGGGAAGAAACACCGGCTCGAGCTGCGCCATTGCCTCCGGAGATGTGTCGCTGCGAATCGACTGGTCTCGCAGCGCCTCCATCACAGCACCCACTGCATTGTGCCCAAGGATGGGTACGATCTCGTCTTCAAATAAACCATTGTACTCGGCCTGCACGGCCTTTCTGTGGCTATCAAGCGCGTATGCTTCCTGCTTGCGTCGTGAGATGCCGTGTGCCGCAGCCAAGTGCTCGGCCGTCATCCCCATCGAGAGCATGCCTCGACTGGAGCGGGCAAAGACCTGCGGATGGATGTCGATGGCAGAGTCCATCGGCAGGTGCTGCATGTGTTCGACTCCCCCAACAATCTGGACGTTTTCAGCGCCAGCCGCGATGGCATGACACGCCTGCGCAAGGGCCTGCAGTGACGAGCCGCAGAGTCGGTTAATGGTCGTTCCCGCCACACCAAACGGCAGACCGCTGAGCAGCGCGGCCGTGCGGGCAACGTTGCCGCCAAGTTCACCTCGTTGCTGCGTTGCACCGAGCACAACGTCTTCAATAGTCGCCGGATCGACTCCGCTGCGTTCAACGACACCTTTGATGACGGCCGCTGCTAACGCATCACCGCGAACGTGCCGAAAAAGACCATGCTGGGGATGTGATCGACCGATCGCCGTGCGACAGCAGGCGACCACAACCGGAGTCGTGGCAGGGGAACGATTCATGGTGTTATGCCCTTTTTCATACGGTGAATGGCTCATCTCGGCGGGCCAGTTCCAGCAGTCGCTGTGGGGGGTGCATCCGCACGCCCAGATCGGCTAGCGGCTCGAGACGCCGCAGGACTTCAGTCGCTCCGATCGCATTGGCCCACGCCAACACTCCGCCGCGAAACGCCGGAAAGCCGATCGCATGGATCACAGCCAGATCGATGTCGCGGCCATCGCGTACAATGCCCTCCTCAAGCACTAAGATCGCTTCCAGAACGATCGGTAGAAAAAGTCGGTTGGCTATTGTTTCATCGCTCGACGGACGCGCTGGCATCGCGTATGGTTCGATGATTGCAGCCACGCCGCTATCGGGTCGCTCGCTGCGGGAGCGACGGCCGCCCAAGGGGCCAGGCTCCGAGTTGTAGTGATAAAATCCGGCGCCGCTCTTGCGGCCAAGCCTGCCCGATCGCACCAGCGCAGGAATCACTGGCGAGGCTGCAATTCGGTCGCCGTAGGCATCGTTCAGCACCACTCCAGCATAGAACGCCGTATCCAAGCCGATCATGTCGTAGAGTTCTAAAGGACCCATCGGCATGCCGAAGGCACGGGCAATCCTGTCGATGCGTTTGGGCTCAAGTCCCTCGCGGAGCATTTCGACTGATTCGTGCAGGTAGGGCATCAAGAGCCGGTTGACGAGAAAGCCGGGGCTATCGCGTACCACGATCGGGCACTTCCCTAGTCGCTTGGCATGAGCCACCGCAGTGGCGATGGTCGCGTTGCTTGTGGCTGGCCCGTAGATAATCTCCACAAGCGTCATTCTGCGAACGGGATTGAAAAAATGCATGCCACAAAACCGAGAGGGATCAGACAGCGAATCGGCGAGTTTGCCAATTGGATTGGTCGAGGTGTTGGTGGCGATCACAGCCCTCGCCCCGACCGTTTCCTCGATGCTCGCAAGCACCTGCCGCTTCACATCGCTGCGTTCAAGAACGCTTTCAATGACCAGATCGCAATTGCTGATTGCCGCCATCTGCGTCGCTGCTTGCAAGGCACCAGCAAGGTGCAGGGCTCGGGCAGGATCTGTGCGCTTGGTGGCTCTATCCCAAGCCGCTTCATCCAAAATTTCAGCGACACTCTTGGCAAGGGCTTGGGGCTCTACATCGATGAGGGTCACCGCAAAGCCTGCGCGGAGGTGGCTCGCGGCGATACCCGCTCCCATGATTCCTGCCCCTATAACCGCTGGACGAACAACCTCGTGAGCCACCGCTGGCGCGGCTTTGGGATGGGGCCTATCGTCAGCACGACCGTCTGGAGTGCCGATGCCGATGTCCCGTCTATTTCTCTCGCCAATTCGGAACACTCGTAACAACTGTCCGGCAATCTCTGAACGCACCAGCGTGGCAAATGCATGACCCTCGATCGGCCCCGCTTGCTCGGCCGTCACAGCCGCGCCCTTGAGAATCGTTGCCAAGATCAGCGGCGGGGCAGGGTAGTGGCCGCCGGTACGGCCAAGGATGACTGCCGCTGAGGTGGCTTCCAGAAAGTCTTGCTCCTGCGGATCAAGGTCGATGGCGGCAGCCTGTTGTCGCCGACGCTGAAGATAGCCCCGAGTCACCGTCTGCATGGCAATCAACCGCTGCGCTGAATCAAGCGCCTGCTCTGGTGGCACGCACGCATCCACAAGCCCCAATCGCTCAGCTGCCAAGCCATCGATATTTTCACCGGAGGCAATCAATTCAACGGCGGGCCCCGGACCAATCAAGCGCGCCGATCGCACGGTGCCTCCCCAGCCTGGCAGAAGGCCCAACTTCACTTCCGGAAAACCCAGCACAGTCTGAGCAGCGGTTGTTGCAATCCGTAGGTCGCAGCCCAGCGCCAATTCCAAGCCGCCGCCGAGGCAGACGCCATCAATCACTGCAACGGTCGGCCATGGTTGGTCGGAAAGTTGTCCAAATAAGTTACGCCCAGCGGCACACGCACGTACGATCTCGCTGCTCGATGCCTGTCGCAGTTGTTCCAGTCGCAGCAGGTCTGCACCAGCAAAGAATGATCCGGCTCGCCGGGACATCAACACCAAGCCGCTGGGCTGCGGGCCAACTTTAATCTCTGCGAGGGCGGCTGATAATTCATTGAGAAATTGCTGCGTGATTACATTTTGACTATGTTCGGGGATCAAAAACGATAGGATGCAGATGCCATCTTTCAGCCATTCGGTCGCGAGCGTACTGTGTTTGTTTCCCAAGGCTGGCATGGCGATGTTTCCGTTGGTTTCGGTATCCTGTAGTTTCGCTTGCCTGAAATGCGAAAACCGGTAGTGTATCGGTAGTTCCGGTCACGGTGGCCGTCTGCGTAGCCGATTGGTGATCTTAAAGAATCTGCTTGGAAGGAGTTACGGCTGTCCATGAAGAACGCCCTGAACCTCTGCGGTCTGTGGTTTGTGTTGGTCGGTCTGGCAATTATTGGGCGATTCTGGCAGCCAAGCTTGAATGTCACCCCCATGGCGGGAGTTGCGCTGGCGGCAGGATCGCTCTTTCCAAATCCCGTCGTTGCAGCCAGCGTGCCCCTGTGTGCATTGGCCCTGAGCAATCTTTTTCTTCCGGCCTACGGCAGCTTCATCATGGCAGCGGTGGTTTATGCGGCAACGGCTTGGCCGGTTGTGCTCGGTGGCGTGGTGCGGAGCGGTCGGTTAAAAGTGTTGATTGGCAGCGCACTGGCCTGTTCGTTAGTGTTTTTTTTAACCACAAATTTTACTTACTTTTGTCTTTCCACAGACTATCCGCATACGCTTGGCGGCCTGTTGGCCTGCTACGCAGCGGCGCTGCCATTTTACCGCTGGATGCCGGTCGGCGACGTGGTGTGGAGCCTAGCGATTTTTGGCACAGGATCGCTGATGAGCCCAGCTTCCAGATGGGCACCGGCAGCATGGCGGCATATGAAGAGTTCGGCGACTTGACTGCTTGGAAAATCGGTCGAGAATGCAACTCAATAAACGCAAACGAGTGGCTGCGGAGAAGAACGACTGATTTGAACCGCTGCGGGAATGGCGAAATTGGCAGACGCGCCAGGTTGAGGGCCTGGTGGTAGTAATACCGTGCAGGTTCAAGTCCTGTTTCCCGCATTATTAAATTTGTATTGGGTTAAATTTGTATTGGGTTAAATGAGTGTTTGAAAATGAGATGGCAGAGCGTGAGATGAGTTCCACACCAGATTCTTTGCCCGAAAACTGTGACGGTGTCACAGAATCGGAGCCAGCACGACGCATCCCGATCGGTACGCAGCGACAGGGTGT
>CAMBUD010000010.1 GCA_945871035.1 Planctomicrobium piriforme
TTATCAATTGCAATTTTCCCTCCAACTAGAACTTCCTTAGCCTTCGCATCGATCCAGACCTCTTCTGTTGGTGACAGGCGTGTTAGCTCCGGATGCCGATCAGCACTCACTTCAGTGACGCTCGGTGCTGGTGTTTCTTCGGCCGAGGCTTTCAGGCCTGACACAACAAGAGCGATCACTGCAAAATGCAAAAACGTCGAGGCTATCGCCAGCCGGGGAAGCAAAAAACATAAGGGTGATGCGAGTGGCATAGCATTAACCCGTGCGCGTCGGGGGAAATTGAACACGGTAGAGCAGTCCGCTACCATACCGTATCAAGGATTCAAACCGGAAGTATACACCGTTAGACCTAAGGTACGATGGCAACAAAAAACAGAGAAAACGTGCACTCGAAACGACAGCAGAAGTCGCCGAAGAAAACGACAACTGATCCGATCGCTGGCATCACGGCGGATAATAGCCTGGAATGCACAAGCCATCAAACGATCGCCAGCGTCTCACACGCCGTGCAGGTGTCAGACGCGATACCGGCTAACGCGTTAGTGAAATTAAAAAGCCACGAGGTTGCTCGACGCATCCGCTCCATCGCAGGCACAAGCGATGTGCCCGACTCCCGCAAGCGTTTGCGACGGCTTGCTCGTCTGATTATCGATAAACAGAACAGCCCGGCGGCAAAAAGCTCTGCAATCCGCACGGCGATTGGCGATTGCCTTGACGCGGCCGCTTGTTTAAACCTGCCAAGTGAAAAGTGGCTCCAGTGCGAGGCAGTCGCCTGGGCACTATCCTGGCTTGTGCGAACGCATCGCGACGGCGATGCTTCCAGTGAACTATTCGAACGACTCATGACAATTGCGATTTCCGCTCAAGCGCTGCTCAAGGTGCGCGATACATCGTCTGCTCGGTTTGTGTTTACACTTGCGCGACTGTTTGCTGATGTTGAGGCCTGCCGGTGTCTTGAGGCAGACGTCATGGATTCGCTCAGCGAAGAAATCTGTCGGCTCGTTTCAGCGAGCGGAGCCGTGGGCCTATCCGGATCCACACTGATCCTAGAGCGAGTGATTCGCTGGACAGCGATACGAGAACTTGCCTTAGCATTCGGTGCGACGGCTTGGACCGCTGCAACTGAAAGACACTGGGCTGCGGCTGCTACCGGTGCACTACGACTGCTCGGATCCCAAGGCCGAGTGCTGACGGACGCATCGCGGTTACCGGCTTCATATTCGGCACCGCTCTTGGCGGCGTGCGCTTCTTCAGCAGCAAAACAAGTGCAACGAACCGCACGGCATTTAGAGAGGACAAAAGAAAAGAACCGCCAGCACTCTCAGCCAAAGCATAGTAAGAAAACGAGTAAATCAACGGCTGCAAAGCTTCTCGCTCGAGATCTAAACGATAGTGCTGCTGCGGTAGCTGTCATTCGCAGTGCTTGGAATGGCAGGAATGATTTGCGCATCCAGCTGGAATACAGCGATGCTACGCCGCAACTGGAAATCGCTGTTGGCGATAGGCTTGTCGTGAACGGCCCCTGGCAGTGGATCGCTTCCCTCGGAGGGCAGCCACTCGATGCCGAGGGCCCTTGGACTGTTTCTTGCTGGGAGTCTGATCAGAATGCAACGTACCTCGAGATTATAGCGCCGCTGGGAGGTGATCTTGAAATCGAACGCACCGTGGTCATGATTCCCGATGACCACATTATTATTCTGTCCGATGTTCTAAAGCCTCGATGCGCTGCTGATGAATCCGAAACACTGCGAGTGCTTTCGGCGGCTGTCGAGGGACAGTCTTCGGAAATCTGCTATCAAAGTAGCATCCGCCTCGCACGCTCGCTCGAAGCCAAGTGTGCTGTAGAAACGCGTGAGATTACCGTTTCTGATTCCGCCCCGCGCTTTCTGGCTCTGCCACTAGCACTCCCTGAGTGGAGGCTAGCGGCCAGTCACGGAGAATTTGATTCCAAGACGCTGGAAAATGAGGCTGTGGATATTTGTTTCCGGCAGCGAACGATTGCAAAAAGGCTGTTCGCACCGCTGTGGATCGACTGTAACCCTGCGCGCATAGGGGAGCCACTCACCTGGCGGGCACTAACTGTTGCTGATACGCGTCAGAATCTTGGACCGCAGCAGGCGGCCGCCTTTCGCGTGCAGTCTGGAAATAAGCAGTGGCTCCTTTATCGATCGCTTGATCTGCCACGCAATCGCACGGTTCTGGGCTGTAATCTGGCCTGTGAATTTATGATCGGTCGCATTGGGCGACGTGGGATCGTTTCCCGAATAATTGAAATTCAGTGATCTGCCTATGGTCTCTAGAGATGCACGGTGTGCACGCTGTCGTGAGAATCTTGAGGCTGTCAGGGATCGGATCGCCGGTGCGTGTCGCCGTGCAGGACGCGATCCGCTCAGCGTACGGCTTGTAGGGGTCACAAAGACTGTTGACGTCAGCGCCACACAGATGCTGTTTGATGCCGGATGCATCGATCTAGCAGAAAGCCGCCCGCAGTCCTTATGGAAAAAAGCAGAGCTCTTAGCCACGGCTGGAACTTTGCCGCAGTGGCATCTCATTGGCCACCTGCAACGTAATAAAGTGCAGCGCACAACGGGGTTACTATCGCTGCTGCACACGCTGGACAGCTTACGCTTGCTGGAGGCGATCGATGCCGAGGGCCGCCGATCCGGGCGTGTGTGTGATGTGCTTGTGGAGATTAACCTCACTGATGATCCACAACGAACCGGTGTCCTTGGCTCGGCTATTGTGCCTTTGGTGGAGGCGGCGATCAGCTTGCCTCATGTGTATTTGCGGGGGCTCATGGGCATGGCCAGCGCTGTGTCTCCTCAAGACTTTAGCCATGCAACCACAAACACTGCTGGAGCCAGTGACACAATTCAGCGTCGACAATTTGCCAACCTTCGCGAGATTCGGGATCGGTTGGTGGCAAACCTACCAGCCGCTGTCACGTTACCCGAGCTATCGATGGGAATGAGCGAAGACTTTGAAGCCGCCATTCTTGAAGGCTCGACTATGGTGCGAATCGGCTCTGCACTTTGGGAAGGGCTGGCCGACGAGAGCTAATCAACGTGCATTTACTATTTTTGCATGCAGCGCAGAACAACAAGCTGAGTCTTGGCTGAACAAAAAATTATTCTGTAAAACGCACGCCAAGAATTTCAAACTTCATCGTACCAGCCGGTACATCAATGGAAACTTTTTCGCCTATCTTGCGGCCGAGCAAGCCCTGTGCTAACGGGCTTGCCACATTAATCCTACCGGCGTCGTAGTCTTCTTCTCCAGCTCCAACGAGTTCAAAGACTTCTTCACCACCAAATGTAAGATCTCGCACGGTAACGGCTGCGCCAAATACGACTTCATCAGTCACAGTTTTGGCTCGCTCAACAATAACCGCTCGCGAAAGCTTGTCTCTGAGGAGATTGATTTTGGCTTGCATCAATCCTTGGCTTTCACGTGCCCCGTGGTATTCAGCATTCTCGCTGAGGTCTCCCTCACTGCGGGCTGCAGCCACTCGTTCGCTCAAGAGTGGCATCTCAACCGTGTCTAGATGGTCGACCTCGGCCTTGAGTTTGTCGTAACCGATGCGGGTCATGGGAATGCGGTCTAACATGTCTCGACTCTCTAATAGACTCCAACGCGGGGGGAGTTTTCCTCACAGGCAAATGCTTAGGAAGCAGTGCTCGATTCAGGGAGATAAAGCAGTCGACCACAGCTACGGCAACTAACTACTTTGTTCATTTTTAATTCAGCCACCATGTTACCGGTGATTTGCTGGAAGCAACCACCGCAACTCTGTCCCTCGACAACCGCCATTGCGTCAGCACCCTTGCTCTTTATCATGCGACGATAGGATTCGAGCGATTCTACGGGGAGTTCGTGCTCAATTATTTCTAGTTCTGCTTGAACGCGGGCTAGGTGTGCCTGAAGAGCAGAAGTTTCACCACCGATTCGGGCCTGAACTTCGGTCAATAGTTTCTTGGCAGCCGTGACAGCCGTCTCTGCTTCTGGGAGCGTTTTACGAATGCCATCAATCAGTTCGAGTGCTTCTAGTATTTCATCCTCAAGCACCTTTGTAGCCATCCGATCAGCAGCAATTTGGTCACGAAGCGTCTGGTACTCACGGTTGGTCTTGCAGGCATTTAACTTCGCTTCAAGATCGCGAATTTTGACTTCGGCAGAGCGCAACTGCAACTGTTTTTGATCGGCTAAAAGCTTAGCTTTTTTGATGTCATTGAGAACACCCGTCTGTTTCTCTCCAGCGGCCTCAAGATGTTTGGTCCGTGTTGCAATCTGCCGGGGTCCAGCCGCCAGCTGATCATGAAGATCGGCTAGTTGTTGGTGAATGCGATGCAGGGTGCGAAGCGTCTCAGCTGATACGGCAAGGGGCATATCGATCTTTCGAGCGGCTTGGGGTGGGCAGAATTGAGAGTGAATGAAACAACCGACCAAGCATTCGCTTTTTACGTTTTAGAAGAGTTTATCAGATGGGGCAAGCACTCGAAATCCACTCCCCTGA
The DNA here is from genome assembly GCA_945871035.1 of Planctomicrobium piriforme. GTDB lineage: Bacteria > Planctomycetota > Planctomycetia > Pirellulales > UBA1268 > BAIKAL-G1-2R. Next base: position 4,514 of record CAMBUD010000010.1, read on the forward strand.
TCACAGAGCATAAATAGTCAGAAACAAGATAAAAACAGCAGGCCGATCGTCTGAGAGACGGTCGGCCTGCCGGCAGAAGACGGTATTATTTTAGTTGCTTTGTCAGCCGGAAACGCCACCCAGGAAGGTCTCTAACTGCTTGGACCGCACGGGATGCTGCAATTTCTTTACGGCCTTGGCCTCAATCTGTCGCACGCGTTCGCGGGTGACTCGAAAAATCCGGCCAACCTCTTCGAGTGTGTAGGTGTAGCCATCAGTCAATCCGTATCGTAGACGAATGATCTCACGCTCTCTGTAGGTGAGCGTCTTGAGAAGGGATTCGAGTCGGTCCTTAAGCAGACCGTGAGTTGCTGACTTGGTTGGGCTGTCGGATCCCAAATCTTCAACAAATTCACTGAAGCTCGCATCGTCGCTCTCGCCCAATGGACGATCGAGACTCATTGGCTGACGCCCCATATCCAATACCCGGCTGGCTTCTTCAACTGCAATCCCCGAGGCATTAGAAATCTCCTCGACCGTTGGTTCTCGCCCGAGTTCGTGGAGGAGTTTTTTAGACATCGTTCGCAGTTTCGAAAGCACATCAATCATGTGCACAGGAATGCGAATGGTTCTTGCTTGATCGGCAATCGCTCGCGTGATTGCCTGACGAATCCACCAAGTAGCGTACGTAGAAAACTTGAATCCTCGTCGGTATTCATACTTATCAACTGCACGCATGAGCCCCGTATTGCCTTCTTGAATGAGATCAAGAAAGGAAAGACCCCGGTTGCGGTACTTTTTGGCAATCGACACGACTAGCCGTAAGTTCGCTGCCGATAGACTGCGTTTAGCGATCTCGTATTCCTCCTGCAACCGCTCAAGCATACAGACCCGCGTGCGGAGCGATCGCGGGCTTTCGAGCGTTGAAAGCATGAGGTCTCGCAGTTCTTTGCGCATATCGGCCCGGTCATCGCGCGAAACGTCTGCATGATCCATGAGCCTTAGTTCTTGCTGGAGCCTGTCCATTCGAGATGACATGCCTCGCAGGAGTTTCATCAAAGGCTGCACACGTCTGGTTCGCAAGCTGAGTTCTTCGACAAGCGTCAGCGATTTTGCACGGTTGCGGCGGAATCGAAGACGGGCAACCCGCCCCTCATCCACAGACGTTTGCTTGCTGATCATGAGCCGAAAATCAGCATTACTCTGTCCAATCAGGCGTTCAAGCGTCGAGAGATTATGCGGCATTCGTGATTGAATCTGTTCCTTGGTGAGACGCTCTGTAAGCGACACCTTAATCGTGCGATCAAAGGGCAGCTTTCCCTCGTGCACTCGACGCAACGTCTCAACGGTTGTCTGCAATGAGTAGGACGACCCGAGGATCGCGCGACGAAATCGCTTGCGGGTCACTTCAATCTTTTTTGCTAAAAAGATCTCCTCTTCGCGCGTTAAAAGGGGGATCACGGCCATCTGAGCCAAGTACATGCGAATCGGATCATTCCCGGCATTCGAAGGCGCGGTTGTAATCGCTTCATCGCGACGGGGTTTCGATACTCGAGCAGTGGGCGTGTTGGCAGCGATCTCAGTCGCCGGCTCGGGCAGGCTCTCAACAAGTTCGATTCCCCGTTCCTCCAGCGCGACAAGCAGCGCATCGATCTTTTCTGGGTCTACTGCCTCGTCAGGAAGATAGGCGTTGATTTGGTCGAATGTTAGGAATCCAGAAGATTTTCCTAGTGCAATCAATACAGTCAAATCATTGTCATCACCGCCAGAAATTAGCGAAGCTGAAACAACTTGTTTGTCAGCTTTGGCCGGCATAGATTCGTCCATCATCAACCTGCTTATCTGTCTGCTCATCTTTTGGTTCTCCTTCACCATCGTACCGTCACTCGCGCACCGCCCCCCGATTCCTCACAAACAGATTGTGGTGAATCGATTGCTGCAACGAGACGGGCATCCTCACCCTTCCTTGGGTTCGGTCATGCCCTGGGCAACCCGTCGTTGTGAGACGAGTTGCTCAAGAAGTGTAGCCTCCGAGCTAGGATCCAGCCGGGAAGTTTTAAGTGTGCGGGCACTCGCGTGCGCCTGCCGCTGGGCACAGCGGCGTCGCAGGGCGTCCTGAAGATGCTGCAAACGCTCATGAACATCGACTGGACCGCGTTCAAAACTGGCTTCGTCGACAGCAACCAGCAGACTCTGCAGGGATGGGTCTGTAATCTCGAGCAGCAGTCCTGCGAGTGCGACCGAACGCCCCTCAGCGTGCAGGCGCTGTGCCGCCGCCAAAACATCACGCCCTTCCTGGCTTTCGAGTTCTTCGGATTGGAGTTCTCGCACAATCAACCCAACGCTATCGGGAACACCGACAAGCACTTCAATCACTTCGCGATCCCAAGCCGGCAGGCGCGGCACTGGCAGCGCGTTTGCTGGCTGTTCAGACAAAAAGCGGCTAGCTTGCGGCTTGCGAAGATCGTGCATGCGAGCCCGTAGCACCTCTCGTGACAGCCCAAAACGACGTGACAGCCGTCCCACTACTTGATCCTCGCGCAATCGTTTCTGCGATGGATTACCAGATTGCGAAGAAACATTCGCCAGCGCTTTCAGCACGCTCTCAACGGCCTCCAAGGCCGCATCGTCACCGGAATTGACCGAGAGCTTTGCCACCGCCTCGTCCATGCGATAGTCCAGAGGATCACCCGCTAACTCCACTAATGATTCAAAGGCCTCGCGGCCATGTTGCAGCACAAAATCGCATGGATCAACGCCCGCTGGAAGACGTGCGATCCGCACATCAATCGCTTCGGCCAGCAACACATCGAGTATCTCATCGGCCCGCCGTCGTCCGGCATCGTCACCGTCGAGCACCAACACAATGCGATCGGCATAACGCCGTAGGAGCTTGGCGTGTCGTTCGCCAAGCGCTGTGCCCAGCACAGCAACGACATCCTCAATTCCAGCCTGACGAACTGCAAGGCAGTCGGTATAACCCTCCACAACAATTGCTCGCTTGGAGGAGCTAATGGCCTTGTGGGCTGTATCTAGGCCGTAGAGCATTGAGCTCTTAGAGAAGAGCGCTGTTTCGGGGGAATTGATATATTTTGCAGCGTCGGGGGTGCTGCCCGGCAAAATGCGACCACCGAAGGCTACGCATCGCGCGAGGGGATCTCGAATTGGAAAGAGGATTCGGGCACGAAAGCGGTCGTAGTGACCAGAGCCAATGCTGCCGCCTCTGTCTTGGCGCTCAACGGCGAGACCGGCTTGCGATAGATGCTCGGAGCTGATGCCTGCAGCCGAGGCTTGTCGGAGCAGCCAATCCCATGAATCAGGGGCATAGCCTAGTTGAAAGCGCTGGATGGTAGCAGGCAAGAGGCCGCGAGCCTGCAAGTAGTCGCGAGCTGATTGTGCCTCAGGGGCATCTTGCAGGCAGTCGGAGAACCGCTTAGCAGCCCAGTCCAGCGTTCGATAGAGAGCCGTCTTGAGATCCGATGGCAGACCACTCCGACCACGCGTCAACTCAATTCCGGCCCGTGATGCAAGTTGTTCGAGTGCCTCGCGAAACTCAATCTTTTCCATCCGCATCATAAAACTAAAGGCATCCCCGCCGACATTGCAAACCCAGCAGCGAAAGGTCTGCCGCTCTGGATGGACGTGAAAGCTTGGCCGAGAATCTTCGTGCCAAGGACAAAGGCCCACCATAACTTTGCCGGTGCGCCGCAGCGAAATATAGGTGCTTACAACGTCAACAATGTCAACCGCTTCACGCACTCGTTCCTTGAGATCGTCGCGCACGCCTGATGTGGGAAGTGGTTGAGCCAACAGTAACGTCCTAAAATATTTTGACGCGAGAAGTGGATCTCAGAAGATTTGCCTAGCGGCTGCGCATAAACCAACTAAATGAAAACGCTAAAAGAAAACGCAGACGAGAACTGACCGCCGAAATGTAGGGGGTGCGCAAAGGCGGGTCAACATCAAGAAACAGCCTCGCAACCCACCCATTCATCCCGCTCTGCCAGGCCCTTTTCTACAGCCGGATTCCCCACGCAAGTTTTTTTATAGCGTTTGGCGGCCATGTAAAAACCGGTGCTGCTTTCAGGAAAGCAGGCGATCGACACTCTCTAGCAATCTGTCCATCGCAAACGGTTTACGGATGTAGTCATCAACCCCAAGCATCTCGGCATAGGCTTTGTGGCGGCTGCCTTCATTAGCTGTAATCATGATCACTCGCATCGGTACCAAACGACTGCGACGCAGTTTTTCCAGCACAAGAAATCCACTTCGTTTGGGCATCATCATGTCGAGCACAACCAGATCGGGTTCTTCCTTTTCCGCCATCATTAGGCCTTGGTTTCCATCCCGAGCAATCAGAATGTGATACCCGCGAGACTCCAATACAGTTCGCATCGATTCAACAATTTCTGTGTCGTCATCCACGAGCAGCACCCGCTTGGGAACACCTTTTGCGGCCGACTGCTGGCTGCTGGAAGCAGTCTTTTCTACAGAGTTTTGCTCCGTATCCTCAGGAGATTTTTTTGATTTTCGTTGCACGGCCATATTGTCCTCCAAATTCAAAATCTAAGTGGTAACCCAAGAGCCTATCAAGATGGGGCGACAGTACCAAATGTTAGTCAAATGAGCCCCGTTGTTGGGCTACAAACTTGTGTTAATGTTCCCGCCTTGGCGTATCCTTCCGCCGCAGCACTCTAGCGCTCTGGCTCTCTTCGGCTATCGCAGGTGACTTTCCTCCTAAAAATACTGCTGCGCCGCACAGCCCAATAGCAGCTCCAAAAGCTACGTCGCTGGGATAATGTGCCGACGTGACGATTCGCTGGACAGCCGCACACATTGCCAACCCCCAAAAGAGCGGAATGCCGCGGGGATATTTCCAGCCTAGGGCCGCAGCCAAACCCGCCGCCACGGCGGCATGGCCGGATGGAAAGCTCTGCAGGTTAGCGCGGGAGTGATCGCCGGTGACTGTGGCCAGTGCTGCTGTACCAAATGTGCTGAAAACGGACGACTGCAGGGCAAGATCGCTTGCCCGAGGACGGACTCTTAAAACGAGAAGCTTTATGCAATCAACAATCAACCCACCTGTATACGCAGACCCAATCATGCGGAGAAAGTTTTGCTGGCACGTTGACGGCTGACAAGAGGGCCAGCGCATAGCCGGCCACCGCAGCGATGGCAGCATGAGCAACGGATCGAGCACAAGTGCCACTAACAATAGAACCGCTACCCCCAGCCCATGTGCAAAAACCTCAGAAAAGTTTATGAGCCGCATGAGCTCGCCCGGGATATGTGATCTCTCTTGCTTGAGCCACTGCGCCACCGGCAGGTCGATAAAAAGCGCAAGACCTGCCAGGCCAAACAGAGCGATCGCTGCTGCCAGAAGGCAGCGACGATAAATCGGCAACGCCTGGCTGCCGCTACGGACTGTGCGAGAGATGACCTTCTTCATGGGCAGAGTTTTGCAGATTGCATGCCGCTGGGTCGAGTCCGCAACAGGATTTTACACCACACACCATTATTTTAGCGTGGAGATCCTGCACTCACACAGCGTCTAAAACGAAAGAGAGCAGGACTCGATTGTGTGTCATTGTTTCGCCGAGCAGACGCCATCACTCCACTACGACCACAGGCTCCGATCGAGCAGCCGATAGTTTATGGCCTCGCTTACGTGTGCACATTCGATCTGTGTTGAATTATCCAAATCGGCTATCGTGCGAGCCACTCGCAGAACTTTGTCGTGCGCTCGTGCTGAGAGCCCCAGATCGCTGACGGCAGCGCGTAGCAATTCAATCGTGGCCCCCTCCAGCGGGCAGAATTCTCGTATCTGGCGACTCGTCATTCTGGCATTGGACCGTGTGCCAACGCATCGAAATCGATCTGCTTGCCGTAAACGAGCCGCCAAAACGGCATCGCGCATTTGATTGCTCGATGTACCGGTGCGCGTGGCAGCCAACTCACGGAAGGGCACTGCTGGCACTTCCAATTGAATATCAATTCGATCGAGTAGGGGTCCAGAAATCTTTCCCATGTAGCGTTCGACCTGCGGGACCGTGCAATGGCACTCGCGTCGCGGATCGCCCCGGTATCCACACGGACAGGGATTCAACGCCGCAATCAACATAAAATCTGCCGGAAACTGCGTGCTCGATTTTGCACGACTGATGGTGATGCTACCGTCTTCCAGAGGTTGACGCAGCACCTCAAGGGTGCGCCTATTAAACTCAGGAAGTTCGTCGAGAAACAGCACTCCGTTGTGTGCAAGACTAATTTCACCAGGCATTGGAATCGATCGGCCGCCGACGAGTCCAGCCTCGCTGATCGTATGATGCGGCGCGCGAAAGGGACGGGCTGCGAGAAGAGGCTGGCCTGCCGACAGCAAGCCCAATGCGCTGTAGACCCGCGTTGTTTCTATCGATTCGGCGGCTGAGAGTAGGGGCAGAATTGTTGGAATGCGTTTGGCAAGCATCGTCTTACCACCGCCCGGTGGACCGAGTAATGCCACGTTATGTTGCCCTGCAGCGGCAACGCAGAGGGCACGCTTTGCTGCCTCCTGGCCACGCACATCAGAAAAATCAACGTCGTAGACTGCAAACCGATCCAACCACTCCATGACACGTGGTGGCGTACGAGGAATGATCAGCTTTCCAGAAAAGAAATCGACTGCTTCTAGCAGCGAAGACACAGGAATGATCTCAATCTCCTCCACGACAGCGGCTTCAGTTGCGCTGGCTGTCGGCACTACCATGCCGCGCAGTTTCTGCTGACGTGCAAGTGAGATTGCCATTGACAGTGTGCCACGTGCCGGCCGCGTCATACCCTCCAGTGAAAGTTCGCCAACCACGGCATATTCATTGAATCGTTCAGTAGAGATTTGACCGCTACCGGCAAGAATGCCCAATGTAATCGGTAGATCAAACGTAGCGGCCTGCTTGGGCAGTTCGGCCGGTGCAAGGTTTACGACAATGCGGTCATTTGGCCGACTAAAGCCAGAATTGACCATGGCCCGTGCCACGCGGTGGGTGCTTTCGCGGATGGCTGCATCGGGCAGGCCCACAACAACAGTCGTGGGCAGCGCCCCGGCCGATACATCAACCTCAACTTCCACTGGCACCGCATCTATTCCAAAAAGCGAAAACGTCTGTAATCGTGCGAGCATGGCAACAATCCTTTCGATGCGTGCGAGAAGTGCAGTCTCCGGTCGCGAATGCCACGACCGGCTCCTACTACTATACATGCGTTCATATATTATGCAAAGGCGGGCACCGCTCTCTCTTGCAGCACTTGGGCTGTGGCAAATTGTCTGCTATGAAAAACCTATCTGAAGTCTCAAAACGATCGCTTTTATGCCTAACGGAGAGGGCCCGATGACTTTACGCCGACTGCGCTACCCATTCACCGCGGTGCAGGTGGGGCCCGCGCTGGCCGTCCTACTGGCAACATTCGTTGCCAGCTTTTCCGAATCGCAGTTGCCGGCCGATGAAGGCATGTGGCTCTTCAACCATCCACCGTGCGTGCGATTGGAAGAAAAGTATGGGGTAACACTCACGCCTAGTTGGCTCCTGCACCTGCAGCAGTCGTCTGTACGATTCAACTCCGGTGGATCGGGATCGTTTGTTTCAGCCAATGGTCTGGTTCTCACTAACCACCATGTCGGTGCTGACAGCCTGCAAAAACTTGGCGATGCATCGCACAACTACTACCGGGATGGTTTTATGGCGAACTCTCCTCAGGACGAAGTTCCCTGCCACGATCTAGAACTCAATGTGTTGATCTCAATCACGGATGTGACGGCAAGAGTGCAGGCCGCAGTTGCACCAGGGCTAGAGGCCAACGCGGCGTTTGCTGCGCGGCGTAGGGTGATGGCTGAAATTGAAAAAGAATCTCTCTTAAGTACGGGGCTACGCAGTGACACCGTCACGCTCTATCAGGGTGGGCAATACCATCTCTATCGATCCAAGAAATACACCGATGTTCGACTGGTCTTTGCGCCCGAGCAACAGATCGCTTTTTTTGGTGGCGATGCGGATAACTTTGAGTTTCCACGCTTCAACCTCGACATTTGCTTTTTTCGTGCCTATGAGAACGGACTGCCAGCAAAAGTGGCACACCACTTAGCGTGGAGCAGACAACCGATCGCCAATGGCGATTTAGTATTTGTTTCGGGTCATCCCGGACACACTGATCGGGCTAACACAATCAGCGAGTTGATTGCCATGCGTGACCATCAGATCCCGTTTTCGCTTGCCGTTCTGCATCGGTTGGAAGTGATGCTCACTGCCTACAGCGCAAAAGGGCCAGAGCAGGCCCGACAGGCGATGGGTGAACTTTTTGGCGTGCAAAACAGTCGTAAAGCACGGGAGGGATTATTAGCTGGTCTGCTCGATCCAGCAATTATGAGGCGTCGACAAGCGCGCGAACACACCCTACGCGAGAGCGCTTCAGAGCAGGAAACTGTCTCGCCATGGAATCGGATCGCACAGGCACAGGCTGACAGCGATCGGGTGGCAACGCGATACCGTCTGCTCGAAGCAGCGACCGGATTCAATAGTCAATATTTTTTAAATGCCCGAACGATCCTTCGAGCAGCCGCGGAATTTGCAAAGCCCAACGGCGATCGCCTGCGTGAGTACCGTGACTCCAATCGTGAATCGTTGGAATTACAACTGTTTTCAAAAGAACCGATTTACGATGCGTTTGAGATTGTGAAGCTGACAGATTCTCTTACCTTTCTGGTCACTTCCTTGGGTGCAGACGACCCAATGGTGCAAGCAGTGATGTGCGGGCAGTCGCCGCAGCAACGGGCAGAAGAACTTGTGCAGGGCACAACGCTTGGGCACCGCTCGCTTGGGTCCCATTCTATTGGGTCCGAGGAGTCGATTGTCGCAGACACTCGTCGGCTGCTTATGGATGGAGGTACGCCAGCCGTTGCCGCTTCAGATGATCCGATGATTGTCCTTGCGCGATTCGTTGATGCCGACGCACGCGCAGCGCGACAGGTCATCGAAGCTTCTAGTGAAATCAAACAACAATCCCACGCCGAGATCGGGCGGGCGATCTTTTTGCGTGAGGGTACGGCGGTCTATCCTGATGCAACGTTCACGCTTCGGCTAGCATACGGAACGGTGCGAGGGGTCCCGGAAAAAAGCAGTCCTCGCGTTGCGAAAGCAGACGGACTGCAAGAAGATGGCTTCGTTACCACAACTTTTTCTGGTCTCTTTGAGCGGGCTACCGCGCAGCGCAACACGCCGCCTTTTCATCTGCCCGATCGTTGGAAATCGCTACTGCCACGCCTCGAGCACGATGAGACTTTTTTAAAGACACCGCTGAATTTTATTTCCACGGTTGATATCATTGGTGGCAACTCAGGCAGTCCGGTGGTGAACCGTGACGGCAAACTCGTAGGCCTCATCTTTGACGGCAATATCGACTCACTCGTACTTGATATTATGTACGATGACACACGTGCGCGTGCAGTGTCGGTCGCTGCAGTCGGTATCATTGCTGCGCTGCGTCAGGTGTACGATGCTACTCCTCTTCTTCGTGAAATCGATAATGCTTCAGGCAGCTCTGATTAAAGGTGTCGCTCTAAGAATCGGCACGGCTATCGCATTGCCTCTGTGCTATTATGAGTGGACTCAAGAGAAGTATTCTTTGAATCAACTGCCACTGTAGCCCGACTGCCACTGTAGCCAAGGGTGTCAACATGAAACGGCAATCACACCGACTCACCTGGACATTGAGTTGTCTTATGAACAACGGCATGACAACTGCCGCCATGCTAGCCGTGCTGCTGATCGGCATGGAACAGCACGTGGCAGCCGATCCGCCAACAGTCGCACCACCATCGAAGGTTATGAAAAAGACTGCGCAGGCTGCTGCACCAATCAGTCAGCCAGGAATCGAGTGGCGATCACTATTTGACGGCCAGGATCTGGGCAGTTGGAAGTCGACTCCGTTTGGTGGGGAAGGGGATGTGGTTGTTGATAAAGGATCGATTCGGATTGCGATGGGATCTGACATGAGCGGCATCACATGGAGTGGGGAATTTCCCCAGCAGAATTATGAATTTGCCCTTGATGCACAACGGATTGAGGGTAACGACTTCTTCTGCGGTCTAACCTTTCCAGTCGGTGAGAACCCCTGCAGTTTAATTGTTGGCGGCTGGGGTGGAGGCGTTGTGGGCCTTTCCAGTATCGATGGCCACGACGCAGCCAATAACCAAACCTCACTGTGTCTCGAGTTTGAAAAGTCTCGCTGGTATGCAGTCAGAATCTGCGTGACTTCTGAGCGGATTGAGTGTTTTCTTGATGACAAGAAAGTAATCGATCAACCGCTTACAAACCACACACTCTCCATTCGCGATGAAGTGACGCTTTCGAAACCACTGGGAATCGCAACCTATGCGACCACGGCCGGTTTAAAAAATATCCGCTGGCGGCCACTGCCGACGGCCAACAGCAATGGTTTGGAAAAACCGTAACCGAAGGAATCGTCACGGTTTTCGCTTTGACGCCTGGATGCCTTGGTGAATACTCGCTAGGCGAGTCGCAATGGGAGCTGATTATGCCGTCCGTGCTGGCCTGACTGATCGATTGGCTACAGGCAGGATCGCGCTTCAGAGCCGGCCACGCGAGTCGATTCATTAGCCAGACACGCCACCGAAAACTTGGTTAAGTGTTTCCTGAAGAATACCAGCGCTGCGTTTGAGCCCCTGCATCTCTTTCGGCCAGAGTTCTATTTCGATTATCCGTTCGGCTCCCATCCGCGAAACCACCGTTGGCACTGATAGCGCCACGTTCCGCAGTCCGTAAGCACCGGTTAGTACCGTTGAAACGGGAAGCACACGCTTGCTATCCAGCGCAATCGCATGGATTACTTCAGCGATTGATACACCAACCGCAAAGCCGGCGCCTGTTTTCTTTTTAATCATCTCCGCACCAGACGTCTTCGCACGTTGAAAGACATCCTGTCCGAGCTTTGGAGTGTAGCCGGGGTATTTTTCCAGCGGTAATCCAGCAATGCTTGCACTGCTCCAGACTGGCACCATGCTGTCGCCGTGTTCGCCAATGATCATGGCAGCCACTTGTGTGGCTGGGGCTTTGAGGTTCATTGCCAACAAACTCCGAAAGCGGAGCGTGTCGAGCAACGTGCCAAGACCAATCACGTGGCCGTTGGGCAACCCCAGATCTTTTTCAGCCATAAACGTGAGAATGTCGACAGGATTGCTGACGACAAGAACGATCGCGTCTGTTCGCAGACCCTGGCTTTTAATCGAATCGAGAATTCCACCGAAAAGTTCTACGTTCCGATTGATCAGCGCCAGTCGACTCTCATCGGGCTTACGTCTCAACCCTGCTGTAATGCAGATCAGGTCAGCATCAGCAAGATCGGCGTAGCCACCGGCGTGGATAACCTGATCAGCAATAGCAGATGTACCGTGGAGCATGTCAAGAGCCTGGCCGTCGGCTAAATCAACATTTGCATCAACGATCACAATCTCGTGGACGATCCCGCCAAGTTGCAGGGCAAAACCTGCCGAAGAGCCGACAATGCCACCACCACCAATAATGCCAACCTTCATCGAGGGTCGCCTTTCATAATGCGCAGACGCATCAAGCTGCCGAGATGCCTAACTCTCTGCAAACCTGCTCCGTAACTGTTTTAATAATCATCTCGTAGTCGACGCCTGCGGCAGCAGCTGGGCTGGGGTGTTGTGAAGAAGGGCCCATTGGTGGCGGCGCATCAAATGCTTTTCTATTGACGCCAGCATTGCCCCAGCTCGAACGAAAGACATCGTTGGCACAGATGTCACAATTCTCCATCGATTTATCGAGCCGCGGATCGGTAAATCCCCACTTCTGTTTCAATTCAAGCAGCTCGCGAGTTTCTTGCGCCGAGAGATAGCTCACCCGTCCTAAATCTTTCGCGAGCATGAGAATCCGGCAGTAGGCATCAAGAATCTCCGTCCACCAATAAGCCTTTTCTACAGTCTCGCCGAAGCTCACAGTGCCGTGATTGGCTAGAATCAACACGTTTGAATTTTTTACATAGGGCTTGACGGTGTCGGCGAATTTTTGCCCACCAGGCGTCTCGTACTTCGTGATTGGAATATCACCAAGGAAAACCTCCACTTCCGGCAGGACGCACTGCGGAATCGGCTCCCGAGCAACAGCAAACGCGGTGGCGTGCGGAGGATGGCAGTGAACAACGCTGTTCACATCAGAACGTTCTTTCATGATCGTCAGATGCAGCAAGACCTCACTGGAGCGTTTGCGTTGGCCGCCGATTTGGTTGCCATCCATGTCGACAATGCAGAGGTCGGAAGGCTTCATGAAACCTTTCGAGATCATTGTCGGGGTGCACAGCACTTCATTGGGCCCAAGCCGATAGGAAATGTTGCCGTCATTGCCAGCCGCAAAGCCCTTATTATAGATGCGGCGGCCGATATCGCAGATTTCTTCCTTCAACTTGGAAAGCGGTTGTGTAGCCATTGTTTTTAAAGTTTTAGGTCCGGATGATTTGATTACCATGGCTGGAGAGCCTCCGAGAATCTAGGGTGTTCGTAACGATTATGGATCACATTTTGAGTTGCGGTCGGATTACGGAAAGTCTGGTTTGCAAGGCGCGGGCCGGTTAGGTGAAATCAAGTTTGTCGATTATCGCGGCTAGGAAGGCATCGATTGGTTTATGTTCCGGTTTAAACGGTTGTGCGGCCTCGCCCCCCTCGCTGAAAGCAACCAGTTGGCCATCGCCGGCGCCAAGAGAATCCCAGGCGACTAGCGGCTCGCCCTTGCCGTCGCCCTGTTGGAGCTCAGTGGCCGACAGTGGTACTACCATTCGCAGCACACCGCCTCGCAAGGTTGGATGACTCTGTGACAACGTCACTGTGCCGATTGTTTTGCCGATGCGCATGATTGCTTTCAGTGAGCGTGACCACTACAAGCGCAGGGCTTATCAGTGGAATCGTTTTGAATCGAAAACTCAGCGGGTACTGGCCCAAAATCCCGATCAACAAAATCGATGCAGATGCGTTCCAGACTACCAATCGAGAAATGTTTTGGATCGACAATCAGTAGATTGGCAACGCAATCCTTAGCCGCTAGCAGAAGCGCGCCAGCATCGTGAGCCGATGCCGCGCGGAGACTATAAGACCGATTGGCAAGCACGACAGCTGCGGCTGGACGACCTGTCAGCAATACAGCCCGCGCACCGTCATGGGAGGCGTGCGTAGCCATCGCTGTGATGATGTCAGTCAGCCCGGACGCCGGAAGCTGCTGGGATCCGGCCACCGCTCGTGCGATTGCAGAACAGCGTCGAGCGGCATCTGCGTGACAATCAGCATGAGCAATCACAAAAAGTCTTGCTGCGGCGCTCGTATGCTTACTCTGGTTCCGCTGAATGAGAATGCCGGCTTCTTTAGCAAAGTCCCGTGCTGACGGGGTGATAATTGCGTGTGGCCACACGGCAACTAGCTGGGTACCGGAAGGAAGTTTCTCTAGGACGTGGAGCGTAACCACCTTATCCGTCAGATGGACCGCATCCGTATGCAGGGGCCCAGGAGAAGCGTGTGGGGCGAGATCCTGCTTCGCTATACGGCGCAGCACCTCCTCAACAATCTTTCGGATCGCATCTGGAGTCGGATGAGTGGATGCCATTTGGGAAAACGCCGATCTTTCTGTCTGAGCTATGGGGTATTGTCGAGCAATGCGATGGTGCTCCAGCGCGCGGGTGTTGTTTTGCTTTTAAGAAGTTCCCGCAATAGTTTTCCGTCACTAGACACTAAGACCACGTCCAGAACTCTGGCCGCGACCGTATCGATTGAGAGCTGTGGATCGCCGTCGGCTGTTTGTCTGTCTGCCATCAAGGGTTGAATCAAAAGTAATTTTGAGCCGACGAGTGACGGGTGTTTCACCGTAGCTGTCGCGACGCCAATCACACGAGCGAGTTGCATAAGTTTTTATCTCTTGCGCTCCGTCAGTCTGGGCTGCCAAGGATGCGGAGATCATCCACGAGCGTGCACCGTCTTTGGCGGGTGAATGTCAGCGGTGTTGTCACGCCTTCACCCGTTGGCGTAGCGATTGAAAATGAGAGATAGCCTTCCCCACCGAGGCCAAGCCCCGCTACGCTGGCACCATTCTTTATAAAGAGAGTGGTATCGAGTAGCCGGCCCATCTTCGTCATGTTGCGGACATTGTTGGAATGAATGATTGCGGTGTGACGGAAACCATGCTCACTCTCGTGGGCTCGAGTGATTGCTTCGTCTACGTCTTTGCAACGCACAAAAGGTAGGAATGGCATCATCTGCTCGGTCGGCACAAAAGGGTTAGAAAGATCAGTCTCACCGAAGACGAGTTTGAGGTCATCGCGGGGCAAAGCACCGGCCACTTTTGCCAGCAGTGCTGCATCTTGACCGAGGAGATCTTTACAGGGGGCAAAATGACGGTGGCTGCCTTCGCCAACCATCACGATTGCCCGATCTGTTAGCGTGTCGACTTGCTGTGCGGTCAGTCGCAGCGCACCAGCTCGTACCATGGCGGCCATCATTGCATCGAAAACGCTCGCCACGACAAAAACCTGTTTTTCTGCAATGCACAACAGATTATTGTCATAAGCAGCACCGTAAATAATTGAGCGAGCAGCGTTATCGAGGTCAGCGGTTTCATCAACCACAACCGGGGGATTGCCCGGGCCAGCTACGATCGCGCGTTTGCTCGATTGCAGAGCCGCTTTGGCGACAGCCGGACCGCCAGTCACGCAGATCAGCTTTACGCCGTGATGGTTAAAAAGTGCGGCGGCCGTATCGAGTGTTGGTTCAGCTATCAAGGAGATCAGATTATCGATTCCGATATCACGGTGGATCGCCTGATTGAACCGGCGAACCCCCTCAGCAGCCACTTTTTTGCCGCTGGGATGTGGATTGACCACAACGGTATTGCCGCCGGCAATCATGCTCACTGCATTGCCAGTGATTGTGGGAAGCGAGTGGGTGACTGGGGTGATCGCACCGATCACGCCAAACGGTGCGTGCTCGATAATGGCCAGACCGTGGTCGCCGCTAAAGACTTCACTGGTCAGAAACTCAACACCTGGAGATCGCTCACCAAGAACCTTTAGTTTTTCAATCTTGTGCTCGAGTCGTCCGATCTTTGTTTCAGCAAACTCCATCTGTCCCAGTTCGACAGCGTCGTCGATTGAGATTCGACGGATCTGCGCAATGGCCTTGCGGCGACCATCGATGCCGAGGCGCTCGAGTTGCTCAAAGGCTTCCTGCGATGCGCATACGGCATCATCCACGCTGTCGAATATCCCATAATTCCCCACAAAAGAGCGGGCTGGGTTTGCAGTTATTTTAGCGACTGGCCGCACATTGGCGACGCGACTGTCGCTCGCTGGCCCACCACGTAATTCTGCAATCACTTGGCGGACAATTTCTTGGATGTCAGGAACGGTTGCGCTGGACATGATGGTTACCTCTCACCGCTAGTTTGTGAAAATATGTTCTTCCCCTCGATTTGCACCGAATCGATGAGGCCAATAACAACAGCGTCGATCGGTAGTGATTGAGTTTCCGGTGTCAACCGGGCACTGGAGCCCTGTGTGACAAGCACAAATTGTCCCTCGCCAGCCCCCAGGGTATCGACAGCGATAAACGTCCGCCCTGTCGACACGAGTCGATCGCGTGACTTCTCTTCGAGTCGATAGGGTTCAACGACGAGTAACTTGTGCCCCGTCATTGAATCAATCTTCTGCGTGGCTACTACCGAACCAGTTACGAGTGCAATGAACATACGCTGCCTTTCTTTTCTGCTGCGAGTAAATCGCGAGTCTGACGGGCGACGACCAATTCCTCATTGGTCGGGATCACCCACAGCGATACACGCGAATGTTTTGTCCCAACTTCAGATTCTTGGTTGCTCGTTTGTCCTGTAGACAAAGCGGCGTTGGCAGTTGCATCGATTTCTATACCGAGTTCCACGAGCCCTTTGCAGACCGCAGTTCTCGTACGGCAAGAGTTTTCGCCAATACCACCAGTGAAGGCGAGCGCATCGAGACCACCCAACTCCACAATGCCCGCGCCCACCCAGTGTCGGATCGATGCAACAAACACATCAATCGCTACTTGCGCCCGCGCATGCCCTAGGTCGGCTGCTTGCTCAAGATCTCGCATATCACCAGACGTGTCAGACATGCCGGCAAGACCACATTGAGTCGAGAGTGCTTGGAGTAACTCTTCACAACTCTTGCCAGTGGCCGTGGCGAGATGCAGGAGTGCAAACGGATCAAAATCGCCAGCCCGATTATTTTGCGGTAGCCCCGACTGCGGACTCATGCCCATCGAGGTTCCGACGCTCTTGCCATCTAAAGTCCAACAGACACTGCTCGAACCACCAAGGTGACAGATCACCGCACGCAGTGGCCGCTGCGAGGCAAGAGTCAATAGCCGCTGTGAGACAAAGGCATGGCTCGCGCCATGGAAGCCCCACCGCTTAATCTGATATTTCTCCACCCACTCCATGGGCACTGCATACAGGGCATTGCGCTGGGGAATAGTCGCATGAAAGCCAGTTTCAAAAGCAGCCACGAGTGGTACGTTTGGTAAACGCTCCGCAAGCAGACGCATCGCCCGCACATAGGGCGGATTATGTGCGGGTGCTACCTGTGACACCTCATCCATCGCTGCCAACACATCACTCGACACCCGTACAACACCGCTGATCCTTCCACCGTGCACAGCCTTAAAGCCTATAGCAGCCACATCATCAATCCGCTGCAGAGGGCCACCGGCTCCCGTGAGTTGAGTCAGCGCCGCCTGCAGGGCAACGGCGTGATCCGGTACGGGCATGACGGCTTCCAGCTTGACACTCGCCGCAGTCGGTGAGATCGATCCAGTCGCAGCCGCATAGACGCGACTCTCAGCCGCACCGATACGCTCAACACCTCCTCGCGCAAGCTCGCACTCAAGCCCTACGCCATCACTACCCCCTTCATCGGGCAGATCAAATAGCCGGTACTTAAAGCTCGTGGAGCCAAGATTGGCGACAAGGATTTTCATATTCAGAATGCTGATAAGAGCTGTGGGGAGTATGTCTTGAAGCGGTGCGATCTTTGCACCGCTTCAAGACACCATTATTTAAGAGAAAAACTGTTCAAGAGAAAAACGCTTGGACAAGCCCTTCGGCTGGCCGCGGAATCACATGGCTGGCAACGAGTTCGCCGACCTGCTGGGCCGCTGCGGCTCCTGCCTCGACTGCTGCCCGCACGCTACCGACATCGCCCTGCACAACGGTTGCCACATAAGCACCACCGATGCTGACTCGCTTCAGAATCTTGACGTTCGCTGCCTTTGCCATCGCATCAGTTGCTTCGACAAGGCCAACGAGCCCCTTCGTTTCAATCAAACCAATCGCTGTGTTCATGAGAATCCTTATTTCAGAAAAGGTTTTAAGAATGTTTATCATTACGATCCGAAATCACAATCAACAATCCGCTAGAGCTATGAAGCTCAGTCGCCACTACTGCTTTTGGCAAGCTTGGTCGGCAGTACAACACCCAGTTCATCATGCGGCCGCGCAATGACCTGAACGCTAACGACATCACCAATGCGACCAGCAGCTGCCGCGCCGGCGTCAGTTGCAGCTTTTACTGCTGCAACATCACCAGATACAAACGCTGTTACCAGCGCGCTGCCAATTTTGTCCCAGCCTAAAAAAGAAACATTTGCTGCCTTCATCATTGCGTCCACTGCCTCAACGAGCGTGACAAAACCTTTGGTTTCAATCATGCCGAGGGCTTCAATATTCTTTGCCATCGTTTGCTCTGCTCCACTTCAAACAATAGGCCGCGAGGCCTATCACACTATCCGCAGGGTTGCCCCCGCCTGATCGCGCCGACGCGTGTCGACTAAACGATCGTGAGTTGTCATATGCTTTCTAAAAGTTATGCCTCATTCGCATCGGCTACCGTCCGTCAGATTGCTTGATCAGTTCAATACTTTCTGCATCGTCGAGACCGGATGCATTGCCTTCATCTGTGTCAATGTGCACTTCTAATTTGCTGTTTGCGTCGGCACGCACAAGAAGATCTCGGAATACAAGACCGCATGGTCCCTTAATGACGAGGCTCATACGATCGCCGTCCTTGACGTTAAAATGCTGGGCGTGAGCAAAACTCATGTGAACGTGTCTTTCGGCACGGATCACACCTTCGGACAGTTCGATCGCACCAGCAGGGCCGACCAGTACGCAGCCGGGGGTGCCACTGAGCTTGCCGCTAGCCCGTACAGGTAAATCGATGCCGAGCGAGATGCCGTCGGTAAACGCGAGTTCCACCTGAGACGCCTTTCGGGTCGGGCCGAGCACGCGCACCGTTGGCAACATCTTGCGCTTAGGTCCAACGACCATTACCGTTTCTTCAGCGGCATAAAAGCCCTCTTGGTAGAGCGCTTTGTGGGGGGTTAAGGTTCGGCCTGGACCAAATAGTTTTTCAACATGTTCATCGCTCAAATGGCAATGGCGGGCAGAGATGCTGACGACTAGCTTGAGTTCGAGCAGGGGGTCTGCTAAAGCCGTGGTCTGCGGTCGTGTTGGGGCCTGCGAGTTGAGCACAATATCGCGAACGATTTTCTCCACCAACCGGCGATCGAGTCCGGCAGGCAGCGATGGCCCAATGGTTGCGGGAGCCGTGACAGTGCTCATGCGGGGCGTACCTTTCCGTTTTCGGAAGATGGCGGATACCGTTTGCTATCAGGATGGCTGCCGGGAGCATCAACGGCGGTATGCTCGGGCAGGGCGGCTATTAAAAGCTCTACCTCAGCGGCGGTGACCGTCGTACGCCAATTACTTGATAGGCCCTCATCGCAAACAAGTTGGTCAATGGCATTGAGGTCACAGACGAGCGTTAGGCTCTTGCGACCAAACTTTGAACTATCGGCGACAACGATCACGCGTCCCGCTGCTCGAAGCATGGCCTGTTCGGTTTCAGCCAGCAGCAGATGAGCATTAAAGAGTCCTTCAGCGGTAATGCCAGCGGCGGAGAGCACCGTTGTGGTGACATGCAAACGACCGAGTAGTTCGTTGGCGTAGGGTCCTAGACAAACACCTGTCCGCGGTGAAACATAGCCACCGAGCAAGACGAGGTCCGATCGCGACTCAGATGCAAAAAGATTTGCTACAGGCAGACTGTTTGTAACCACTTGCAGCGATCGTCCCACAAGCAAACGAGCGACCTCATAGGTCGTTGTTCCACCGTCGAGCAACACGGTCTCACCATCGACAATCACTTCGGCCGCTCGTGCGGCGATCGCTCTTTTGGCTGCCCAATGAGACGGTTGACGTTCATCAAATTCAGCCAGTCGGGGCATGCCACCGCAATAGAGCGCTCCACCGTGAGTGCGTTTAGCGACTCCTTGCTCTTCTAAAGCATCCAAATCGCGGCGAATTGTTGATTCCGAAACACCCAATTCACGCACCAGTTCTTCGAGGGCTGCAAAGCCCTTCACACGCACTATGTCGATTAATTTGTGACGTCGTTCGTGAGTTTGCACGTTTATAATCCAGAAACAGTCATCATTATGATCAAATATAGAACGAATACAATCAGATTATGCATAATTACGATCACTATTGATCTATTTCGAATGGAATCTATCATCGATAACGCGCAAACTGTTTGATAGCAACAGTTTAAGTAGAATGGGAAAGATCTACTGGGGAGCTAGCTAACTCTAGAACACTTTTGAGGGCTGGGCCGTTCTGGGCTTTGCGGATAACTTTTCAGTATGGGAATCATTCGATTTGTGCATCAATTCGATGGAAAAATAGCCGGATGCATAGCTGACAGCGTTGAATCTAAAATTGGACTGCTGTTGATCCGCCCTGTGGCCAAGCCCGCCGATTACGACGCTCTGGCAGCATTGGCCGAGCATTGCGACATGAGACCAGCGGGAATCCTTGGAGAACTCACCAGTCGCAAGGGCCGTTTCACTCACGCGTGGCTAGCGTGGAAACTCTCCCCGCAAACAATTAGCCAGCCCGCTTGCTTAGCCGGAAAGAGCCGCCCACTGGGCCTCGTCACCCTTGTACAGACCCCAGGCAGGTGGTCGATATCGTGGGTGCTTGTGCATCCAGCCATGCGCCGTTGCAGCGTGGCCCGCGTGATTGTTGGCCATGCTCTTGCACAAGCCCAGCTGCTGGGAGCTAGAGAAGTCTCAGCGGACACACTCTGTAGTTGGCGGGGTGCCGTTGCTTTCTGGAAAGCCATCGGTTTCAAAACTCACTCGAATGCACTTTCACGCGATTGATCCTGTACAAACAATGTGCCTGAGAAAAACGGAAGAGTTTTGGCAAATGAAAACGGAGTCCATCGTGTCAGAAAAAAAGACGACTGTCACAAGCACAAGACACGCGGTTCGTAGCGTTGCGTTTGGCTGTGTGCTGTTTGTATCTGTGTTTGTGAACTCGTCGAGAGGCCTTTGTGAAGAAAGCGTTCGACGACTGCTACCGCCCCTGCAAGGACTTCAGGAGGTCGATGCCCACGCAGTTTCAGTGCGCAGCGGCTTTTGGGGGAAGCGGTTGCAGACACATTTAAAAGTGACCATAGACCACTCGCTCAACGAGCTAGAGAAAGATGGTCACATCGCCAACTTTGATATTGCCTCTGGGACCATTGCTGGCGAGTGCCACGGGCATGCCGCCTTTGATTCGGATCTCTACAAGGTGCTGGAAGGCGCAGCGATGACGCTTGCCTACGGTAAAGATGAGCGTTTGGCTGCGAGAGTGGAGAGCATCGTTGATCGTGTGCTTGCAGCCCAGCAGGATGATGGATTCCTGATCGCCTTCTATATTCTCAAGGATCAGGACAAACGCTGGGATGACCTCGATAAGCACCAGCTTTACAACGCCGGTCATTTCTTTGAGATGGCGATCGAGCACCAGCGACTCACGGGCCATCCTAAGGTGCTCAATGCTGCTAAGCGATTTGCAGACAACATTGATAGTGTTTTTGGACCCGGTAAAAGATACGACGTTGACGGTCATCAAGAGGTCGAACTCGCTCTCATAAAGCTGTATCGTGCCACCGGCGAGCAACGGTACCTCAACTTAGCGAGAT
Source organism: Planctomicrobium piriforme (assembly GCA_945871035.1). Classification (GTDB taxonomy): domain Bacteria; phylum Planctomycetota; class Planctomycetia; order Pirellulales; family UBA1268; genus BAIKAL-G1-2R. The sequence continues at coordinate 25,601 of CAMBUD010000010.1, forward strand.
TCTTTCTGGATGAGCGGGGGTACTTGCACGGCAAAGAGCGCACGCCCTTTGATCCCGACATGGAGATCAAGGGAGATCGACCAATGCAGCAACGATTGGCCCGTCAGGATCACAAACCAGTGATTGAGCAATTTACGGCTGTCGGCCATGCCGTACGGGCAGGATACATGTATGCCGCGATGGCAGACATCGTTCGATTCATGCCTGAAGCACCCGGATACGAGCAGGCCCTGGAACACCTCTGGGCAGATGTCGTCGGGCGAAAGATGTATATCACCGGAGGCATTGGCACTCAGCAATATGGCTTCGAGGGTTTTGGGGATCCCTATTTGCTGTCGAATGAAGGAGCGTATTGTGAAACCTGCGCCGCTGTTGCCCATGTGCTCTGGCAGTATCGAATGCATCTACTCAAGGGCGAAGCAAAATACATTGACGTTTTAGAGTTGGCGTTAATCAATGGAGTGCTGCCCGGGTTTTCAATTGCCGGCAACGGATATTTTTACGAAAATCGCCTCCTGAAAGACAAAGGGCAGCGGGGGGCGTGGAAAGGCCTTTCCTGCTGCCCAACCAACATCGCGCGCATGATTCCACAGATTGGCGGCTTGGTCTATGCGGTGGGAAAAGACCGCTTGCTCGTCAACTTGTATACAAACAGCAAATCGAATATTCCTCTGGAGAATGGCCGAACCGTCCAGTTAATTCAGGAGACCACCTACCCTTGGAATGGCCACGTGCGATTAGAGGTTTCGCCCGATCAACCGTTTGTATTTGATCTTCAGATGCGGATTCCTTGTTGGTCACAGGGGCAGCCAACACCGACAAACCTCTACCATTTTACAAACACAGAGTTTTTGCCAATCGAGCTAACACTTAACGGAACGGCCATTGATGCCACTCCCGAAAAAGATGGCTATGTGCATTTGAAACGGGAATGGAGTGGGAAAGATGTCGTCGAGTTGAATCTGCCGATGCCGATTCAACGGGTACACGCTCATGAAAACGTTGTTGCCGATCGGGGGAGAGTTGCGCTGCTACGCGGACCGATCGTCTATTGTCTTGAGGAACAAGATCAGGGGGGAGAAGTCTTGTCCGACATTGTTCTCATGCCAAGCACAGCACTCAAAGCAGAGCACCGTCCCGATTTTTTGGGCGGCGTAACGGTTGTTGTCGGTGATGCTCTTGGCCGCAACGGAAAGACCGTTCTCATGACAGCGATTCCCTACTATGCCTGGGCAAACCGAGAGAACAACCCTATGGGAGTTTGGATTAAGGAAACACCCTCACCGGCAACGACCCGTTAACAATTCGCCACCGGTTGTGGTTTCGTTTGGCAAACGTGCCGAGGTCGCGAGTTACGCCCACACCACAATCGCATGGTTCGATCGCGCGGCACACCCGCTATGCCGAACCCAAGCCGCACATCCGTCGCCAGGCACTCATTTGCCCCAGATGCACCATCAAATGGCCGCTGCAATAAAAATTGTGCAATGATCCAAGCGTGGGAAACAGTTCTGCCATACGGCCTTCTGCTGGGTTAGGCTTTTGGAATACCGTATCGGAGGTGCTGCGCAAGGCCTCAACAAGCGTCTGATGACCAACTTGGAAATAGTTTGTGATTTCAGCCATCGGCGGATAGATGGTGCCGTCGGGATCGTCTATACAGTTGGCATCCTTGGAAAACACTCGTTGAAAATGGTCTGAGATAGCCGGAGTCACCTGCTCGAGTTGTTCGAGCACGCGCGGAGCGTACAAGCTTAAGTGCCCGTAAATAAATGCTGGGTGATTCGATGAGATGACCTTTTCTGAGATCCGAGCAAACCGCGCGCACTCTGCGTCAGGCACACCTTTCAGCAAGCGTTCTGCGTAGCCCAACGAGCACTGGAGTGAATCGGCAATGGTATTGCCCAGAGAGCGTGTCATCGATGTGAATTCCTTTCGAGTTGGGGAAGCAATCCAGCGGCATGCAGGTTCAGTGCCTCGGGGAGGGCATTGCATTCTGCTGCAAAAACACGGGCGGCCAGGGATTCTGGCGTGTCGTTGGGTAAAACGTTCACCGACCTTTGCAGGAGAATTGGACCGTGGTCGTATTCGCTGTCCACAATGTGGACGGTGCAACCCGATACTGTGCAACCGCGCTGCAGCACTGCGCGATGCACGTGCAAACCGTAAAATCCTTGTCCACCAAAAGCTGGCAGAAGCGATGGGTGAATGTTGATCACGCGGTTGCAGAAATCGTCCGGAATGTCGAGCAGATGTAAAAAACCTGCCATCACAACCAGATCGGGCTGGCTCGGGCGGCAGGCAGCAAAAACCTGCTTGCTCCACTCAATTCGTGGTGCACCGGCTGGCGGCAGAATACAAACCGGAATACCGGCCCCAGTGGCAATCGTAACGCCACGCACATTGGCGCGGCTGGCAACAACCACACCGATCTGGGCCTGCAAGCGGCCTGAACTGATCCACTCCAGCAAATTGTTAAGCGTTCGCCCTGAACCGGAGACGAGCACCGCCAGTCGTAACATCGGTATAGGAAACGGCTGATCAGCCGTTTCGTTTTCGGTGGTTGCTTCACTCACATCACACCCCCTGCGGAGGATGCTTTCGAGTGCATTGACGATTCACTGCGCGCTAATGACCTGATGGTGATCGAAAGCGGATAACCGCCGATATCTAGTAATTGCGTTGATGAGCGTTCGCCCCCAGAGGGTGTGACGCTTGCCTCCGCAATGAGTGTCACCGACTCAGCACAAACCGCCGATAGCGCTAGCGTCTCAGAGGCAATGTAGTCGATATGCTTTTCAATGGCGCTGCGCAATTCAACTGAAACAGATTCAAACATCAGCTCAATACGATCAGTGAACTCAAGGTCGAGACTCTTGCGCTGTGACTGTACAGCATGAACAACATCTCGCACCAATCCCTCGGCTATCAGTTCGGGTGTCAGTTGGCTGGCAATCACCACAACAGCACTAGCCCCTTCGGCCGCTGCCCAGCCCTCTCGCGCAGTCGTACGCACGATCACATCGTCTTGCTCAATCACCGCTGCACCACCGCCAGCCAGTGAGAGTGTCGCTTTCTTATCGCGCGCAAGCGTTGCGAGGAGAGCCTGCGGATCAGCTTTGGCAATTGCTTCGCGAACTCGGGGAAGATCCTTACCGAGTCGCGGCCCAAGTTTTTTAAGATCCGGCAGAATCGATCGTGTGATGTAGCGGTCGGGCTCGCGACAGATTTCGAACTGCTTGACATTGAGTTCTTCGCAGACAAGATCGGCATGTGCTTCAAGCCAAACAATATCCTCGCAAGCAATCGCCGTATCGGCTGTACCAGCGGCGAGAATCACCTCGACTTTTAAAAGTGGCTGACGCACTTTGAGCTTTTCAGCAGCCCGGGCGGCGCGGCCCAGTGATGACACCTCGCGGACAATTGCCATTCGCCGTACGAGGTCGCCGTCCACGAGCGTTTCGCTGCCTGTTGGATACTCGCAAAGATGCACGCTCTCTGGCACGCTACCGGCAAAGGGTACGACGGCTAAGTTCCGCCAGATTGCCTCGGTCAGAAACGGTACAAATGGTGCCGCCAGACGCGTGATCAGGAGGAGCGTTTCGTAAAGAGTCCAATAGGCATCCAGCTTGTCGGCATTGCCGAGCGGTCCGGCGTCGGCGCGGCCGGACGACCAAAAACGGTCACGGCTTCGCCGCACAAACCAGTTGCTCACCGCATCGGTTAAGCCTGAGAGCATGCCGGCGGCGGCAAAGTGATCGTATCGATCCAGCCGCTCAACCATAGCAGCGGCTGTGGCGTTCAGTTCTGAGAGCATCCAGCGGTCAAGTTCGCAGCGATCGATAACTGGTCGATAGCCCCGAGCTTTTTGCAAATCGACGTGATCGAGCGTGCCTGGCACATCGAGCAGGGCGGCTGGATCAAATCCGTCGATCCGTGCGTAAATTATAAAGAAGCTATAGACGTTCCAGAACCGCAGCAAAAACTCTGGCATGCTCTCACGGATTGCCCGCTCGCTGTAACGAATGCTCGTCCACGGTGGCTGCCCGGCCAGAAAGAACCAACGCAGAGCGTCAGCGCCGTATGCATCAAAGATTTCTGTTGGCTCACGGTAATTGCGTTTGCTCTTAGACATTTTTGTGCCATCCTCCCCGAGCATGTGACCCAGCACGATGCAGGTGCGGAAAGGATGCGGGTAGTCTTTTTGGCCACCGAATAGCAGCGTGCTGATAGCCAGTTGGCTGTAGAACCAGCCGCGCGTTTGGTCAATTGCCTCAGAGATGAAGTCGGCGGGAAACTGCGTCTGAAATTCCTCTTGCCCTCGGTGTGGCCACCCCCACTGCGCAAAAGGCATCGCCCCAGAGTCAAACCAACAGTCAATCACTTCCGTTACGCGTTTCATTCGCGCACCGGGTGCAAAAGGCGAGTCGTATGTGACCGCATCGATGTAGGGTTTGTGCACCTTCAGGTCATCGGCAAGATTCGGATGAGCGGCCTTTGCTTCGTCAAAGAGTTCTGCACCACTCACACCAGGCTTTTTCAGGAGTGCTGCATACGAGGGCACCGCCTCGGCGTTGCCAGTATCGGTGCAAATCCAGATCGGTAATGGAGTGCCCCAATAGCGTTCACGGGAGAGAGCCCAATCCACGTTGGATTCTAAGAAATTACCGAATCGGCCGCTCTGGATGTGCTCGGGCAGCCAGTTGATCTGCGCATTATTGGCAAGCATCTCTTCGCGAATAGTGCTTGTCCGAATAAACCAACTCGACCGTGGGTATTGAATCAGCGCATCGCTCTCAGCCCGCCAACAAAATGGGTATTCGTGTAGGTATTGTTCCTGATGAACGAGCAGGCCTCGCGCCTTAAGATCACGGGCGATGTCGCGATCGCACTCCTTGACAAATCGGCCACTGCACAGGGGGAACTCCGCCGTAAAAGTTCCGTCGGGAGCCACACAGTTAATCAGCGTAGGGCCTTGGTTATCGGCAAATCGGCCTTGCTCGTGCACGAGTACGCCGTAGTCGACTTCGCCAAAGGCCGGTGCAATATGGACGAGTCCCGTGCCGGTGTCGGTCGTGACAAAACTGCCGGCAACGACTCGCCAGGCAGTCGCTTGCTGCGTTCCCTCGTTTAATCGCGCCGTTAGCGATGGCCCAGCAGGGCAATAAATGTCAAACGGTGGCTGGTAGCACCGGCCCACCAGTGACGCACCTGACAGTTGCTCGATTACCGTGAACTGTTTTTTTAGCTTCTCTCCAAAGGTCACAGCCAAAGTCGTCAGCACGATGTACTGAGCTATCGAAGACGCTTCCGCTCTATCATTCGCACTCACTTCTTGGAGCACGGCATACTCCAGATCAGGTTGCACTGCCACAAACTGATTAGCGGGCAGGGTCCACGGCGTTGTCGTCCATACGACAAGATTGCGATTTGTTCGCTGACCGTCAGAATCCAACAAAGGCAATGCTACATAAACACTCGGATCAGCCACCTCGCGATAGCCCTGTGCCACCTCACCGGCGGAGAGTGCAGTGCCTCCTTGCGGCCACCACCAAACAATTTTATGCCCCTGATAAAGGAGGCCGCGGTTAAACAGTTCGCTCAGAGCCCACCAAACGCTCTCTACGTAGCCTTGGTGGTAGGTGGCATAGGCCTCTGATAAGTCAATCCAAAATCCAATCCGTTCGGTGAGCGTTTCCCATTCCTGCATGTACCGCCACACCGACTCCTGGCAGCGATGAATAAATGCCTCAACACCATAGGCCTCAATGTCTGACTTGGAATGGATCCCTAATTCCTTACAAACCTCCACTTCTACTGGCAGGCCGTGAGTGTCCCAGCCAGCCTTGCGCTCGCAGAGTTCACCGCGCATTGTGCGGTAACGTGGGTAAAGATCTTTGATGGTTCGCGTCAAACAATGGCCGGGGTGCGGCATGCCATTGGCCGTCGGTGGACCCTCAAAGAATACGAATCGCTTGGCGCCGTGCCGCTGCTTGAGCGACTTTTCATAGATTGATTGCTCTCGCCAGAACTGGCTGATACCAGCCTCGATGCTTGGAAAATCTGGCTGGCCGCGAACAGGTTCAAACATGGCAACAAATGTGCTGTGGGGAGGTGTGCGTTGGATTAAAAAATAATTCTACATTTTTTAGCCTGGTAACGGAAAAGTATCCGTGCGCGGCAGGGGCGACAGACTGTAGGCCTACCCAAAACACGCGTCACGTAGATTGAGCCGCGTGGACAGCAGCAGTGATGATCGCTCGGAGTTTAGGCTCCGCTGAGCGGGCCACAGCGAGAATATTTTCGACTGTAGCGACCTCAAGTGCATCTGGCAGGCACATGTCAGTGATCACTGAAATACCCAAAACTCTCAAACCAGAGTGCACCGCCACAATCACTTCGGGGACCGTTGACATACCAACAACATCGGCGCCAATCGTGCGCAAAAAGCGATACTCCGCCCTCGTTTCGAGGTTTGGCCCTGCCACGGCAACATAAACACCGCGGTGCGCAGAAAAGTTTTCCTGTCGCGCAACAGCCAGTGCAGCATCGATGAGTTCTGGCGTGTAGGGCGCTGACATGTCGGGAAAGCGGGGGCCAAGTCGTTCGTCGTTTATGCCAACGAGCGGGTTGTCGTTGATCAAATTGATATGATCATCGATCACCATTAAGTCACCCGTGCGGTAGTGCGGATTGAGACCACCGCAGGCATTGGTAACCACCAACAGATTCGCACCCAATCGCTTCAATACGCGAACTGGAAATGCTATCTGCGCTAACGGATAGCCCTCGTAGGCGTGCATCCTTCCTTCCATAACAACGACCGGAACACCCTCCATAAATCCGCACACAAGTTGACCGGCATGGCCGTGGGCCGTGGATTTAGCAAAGTGCGGGATCGATTCGTAGGGAATCGTGACCTTTTCGGTAATCGCAGTTGTCACACCGCCGAGTCCACTGCCCAGAATGATGCCAACCGTAGGCTTCAGCGACCACTGTCGCGCAATCGCAGCAGCAGCTTCGGAAATCTGATCGTACTGTTCAAGCATAGTGGAGCCTTCTTGCTTCAGTCGCGATCCAGTAGGGCAAGGAAATCTGCTCGACCCCTAAGCGATTCAAGATCGGGATCGACTTCCATGTGGGCGAAGTCGTCGTAGCCTAGTCGGATCGCTATCACAAGTGCCTCGATGGCCTCATCGGCGCAACCGAATCTGGCAAGCGAACAGGCCAGATTGTAACGGGCCAGAATATCAACAGGAATGAGTTGTACGAGTCGTTGATCAATCTCGACCGCCCGTTGCAAAAAACGCTTCTTGGATACCAATTCTCCCAGTACCCGCAACACTTCCACAGAATCGCCGTTCTGAACAAGAAGCTTTTCAAAAAAATCGACGTCGAAATCGAGTTGCCCCAGCGAGCCAAACCATTCGCCAACCGGACGCCGGTCAACGGGCAAGCGAACATCCGTCTTGCTCTGCCGCTTCGTGCGCTGGTGGTCTCGGCTGCCTGCTGCCCCCGAATTGGGATCGTCGGAGGCAAATGGTGGGACATCTGGGCCGGACATTACGCACTCATGAAAATAATTACGGGAATAAATAAACTGTTGTAGGGCGCAAAACCTTCTGCACTATTTCTTTTTCCCACCACCTTTTCCAGGCGGTGGAGACTCGGGCTTTGCGTCGTCTGGGTGATCCCAATCTGGATCGTTATCGTCCTCTTCGAAGTCATCATCAAAATCATCATCGAAGTCATCGAATGTAGATTCTTCATCAGGTGCTGGTAGGGGAACGGCTAGGTCTTCCTCATCGCCAACGTCACTGTCTTCATCCGGTGCATCAACGCACCAAACGGATGGAACTACCCACTCGCCCATGCCCACGCCGCAGGCAAGGCCACAGTATCCGTCCAAAGGAAGACCACACGTGTCGCTTGGAAAACCGCCCAAGAATCGATCGGGGATCGTCTGGGGGAATACGGCAGGGATCTCCATGCTCCAACCGCCCGTTGGAAGTTCAAAAGAAAGTTCGGGGCAGGCTGTCAGTGAAATGAGGGTTGGTATGGTATTCATCATCGCAGTCAGGTTGGGGCTCGCGCAAGGTCGCTGGGAATCGTACTGGCAGACCAGAGCAAACCGTTTTAGGTCGCCGGCGTCAAGTCTTACTCTCCACGGTGAACAAATTGCCGTCTTCACTAAGATAAAATGGCCGTCTTAGCTAAGATCTGGACCCTGCTTTACGTCGGGTTTAAGTGTGGTAGTCGGCGTTGAGCCGTACGTATTCGGCCGTTAGATCGCTGGAATAAAAGCGGATTGATTCCTGCCCCAACCCCATATCGAGTTGGATCAAGGTTTCCCGGAAGGCTTGAATCGAATCGGAAACGGCCGCGCCATCAAATACAACAGGAGCCCCAGCACAAAAAAGCAGAGTGCCGTTGATGCGAAGTGAGAGTTTATCCGGTTCAAACATCACCCCCGAGTAGCCGGCTGCTGAAACAATCCGTCCCCAGTTGGGGTCGGCCCCGGCAATGGCTGTTTTCACAAGCGGGCTGTCGGCGATTGTGCGTGCGATTTGTCTGGCTGTCTCGCGTGTCTGGCACCCAGTGACTTCAATGCGCAGGACATGCGTAGCCCCTTCACCGTCATCAGCAATCTCATGGGCGAGTGCTTCGCAGGCATGAGACAGTGCAGCAGAGAAGCTGTCGAGTGACGACCCCGATAGCGACTGACCACCGGCTGCTCCGTTGGCGAGCAAGAGAACGGTGTCATTTGTGCTGGTGTGCCCATCGACACTCACGCAGTTGAATGTGTATTCGGTGATTTCGCCAAGCAGCCTTTGAGCGTCGGCTGGTGCCACCGGTGCGTCGGTCAGGATTATTCCGAGCATCGTTGCCATACGAGGACCGATCATTGCGGCACCCTTTGCCATACCAAAAAGCGTATATGTTTTTCCTGCTGCGCTAAAATTGGATCCAGTTAACTTCGGTCGCGTGTCGGTCGTCATCATGCCTCTTGCAGCCGTCACAACCGCTTCGTCATTTCGGCTGAGCTGGGAAGAAACAGACACAATGCCAGATCTGATCTTTTCAAGTGGCAGAAACTCTCCGATGATGCCCGTTGAAAGGACAAGCACACTCGCCTCCGAAATGCCAACCGCTGCGGCCGTTGCTGCCGCCATGCTTCGTGCATCGTCGATGCCCCGAGCGCCGGTGCATGCGTTGGCGTTCCCCGAATTAATGGCAATCGCTTGAAAACCTAAGCCGGGTGTGCGGGCACGATCAAACGCCACAGGGGCGGCAAAAACAAGATTCGTCGTATAGACGCCTGCGGCTGTTGCCGGCACGTCAGAAACAATAAGCGAGATATCCTCCCGGGTCGGATTGCGCTTCAGGCCCGCATGGACACCGGCAACACGAAATCCTTTGGGAAGAGAAGGGATCGGTAAACGGACCTTCGTTTCAGCGATTGCCATAGCAGAAGTTTCTTGGATGGGCTCAGGGGCCTGAATATCGTTCGATAGAAGTCTGGTGATCAACGCAGAGACAATGCTTCCGGCAGGCCGAATAGGCAGTTGAAGTTTTGCACGGCCGCACCGGCGGCCCCTTTTACGAGGTTGTCTAAGCTGCTAATGAGAAGCACCCGTCCGCGAACCACTCGCGCCGTGATGTCACAGAAGTTGGTGTCAACTGTATCTTTGGTGGCAGGCAGATGGTCGACGACTCGAACAAATCGTTCATCTTTATAAGCGGCACGCAGCAGGTCCATTACGTCTGACTCACCAATCGACTGCTTGGGCTTTATATAGATTGTGGACAAAATGCCGCGATCCATCGGTGCAAGATGTGGCGTAAAAATAATTTGCAGTTTGACGCCGGTCAATCGGCCAATGATGTGTTCAATTTCCGGGGTGTGACGGTGGCGACCGACATTGTAGGCCGACATGCTCTCGTTGCATTCGGGAAAATGTGTCATCAGCTTTGGAGAACGCCCGGCCCCACTAACCCCGCTCTTAGAATCGATAATAATATCTTCCGTTTGGAAAAGACCACTTTTAATCAATGGCGCCAACGGCAGGATGGCCGAGGTGGCATAGCAGCCTGGATTAGCAACCAGCGATGAACCTAGGATCTGTTGGCGAAAAAGCTCGGGTAGCCCATACGCCGTGCTGCCAAGACGACCTGCATCAGGATGCTCGTGACCATACCACTCTAGGTAAGATTGGGCGTCATCAAGCCTGTAGTCGGCGCTAAAGTCAATCACCTTAGCACCGGCTGCTAACACTTCCGAAACGATTGCAGCCGACGCACAGTGCGGCAGGCAACTGAAAACGCACTCTGCACGGCTTGCCACTTCCTGCGGTGCTAAATCCTCCAGCGGCAAATCAATTCGCTCTACAAGACTTGGATGAACGCTCGACACAGGCGGGTTGCCCTCCTGCCGACTCGTCACCGCCGTTACCGTCACTTCCGGGTGACGGAGGAGAATTTTCAACAGTTCCAGAGCGGTGTAGCCAGTGGCACCCAGAATGGCGACGTTAATCATGAATGGTCTAAGGGTATAAAGAATTGTGTGCAGAAGGTTATAGCGGCGGAACTCACAATCCTCTACAGCGGTTAGTGTTTTGCCCGCGATGACGGCCACTGATCCCGCGGGTCGCAAACTCCCGTATCAGAGTCGGTCGACGTGCAGGCGACACTCGTCAGCACTCTGTTTGCTTGGCTGCAGTCTTTTTTCGATCAGACGGATCAAACAGGTTTTTTTCCAGAAGTCGAACAAGCCACCCGGCGACGGCACGTTTTGTCCCCGACTTTGCACCGAGACAAATGCGGCGTTTGTTGTAAACGGCGACGGTGTTCTGGGTAGCATCTATTGCAGATAGATCGTTCACCACAATTAAGTCGCAACCCTTTGTCTTCATTTTTGCAAAAGCTCGAAGTGGATCTGCGCCCGGCTCGAGGGCAAAAGCGACGATCCATTGATTTTCGGCCGCACGGCGAGCAACTGTTGCAATCACATCGACCGTTGGCCGTAACGTGATCGAAAGCGACGTGCCCTGTCGCGGAATCTTACCGACAGCACGTTTGAAGGGTTCAAAATCGCATGGGGCTGCCGCCGCGATAACGCCATCTACACGAGGGAGTTCTCGCAAGGTTGCCGTCAGCATCTCTGCCGTGCTCACCACCGGAATGACACGGACTCCGCGTGGATATTTCACAGAGACAGGGCCACTCACAATCGTTACCGTGTGCCCCTGCGCAACTGCCGCCTGAGCGATTGATGCTGCCATGCGACCGCTGGAAGCATTCGTGAGATAACGCACATCGTCGAGAAAGGCGCGGGTTGGCCCAGCGGTTAAAAGAATGCTTGCCATGAACTGATTTCGTTAGAGCGGCTTGCCTACGATACGAGACCGCGCCGGACGATCTACGAGCGTGCTACCAATGAGCGTCGCGATCGCGTCGGGCTCAGCCATCCGGCCAGCCCCTGTCTGTCGGCAGGAAAGCCAGCCGGAACCGGGCTGAATGATTGTGATACCGTCGTCTAACAGCTGCTGGATGTTGCGCTGTACGGAGGCCTTAGCCCACATCGCAGAATTCATTGCCGGTGCCATGAGGACCGGGCACTCTGCGCAGAGCAAAAGCGTCGTGAGCAAGTCGTCTGCACTACCAGAAGCGGACTTTGCCAGCAGGTTAGCCGATGCGGGAGCCACTACAATGAGATCGGCGCGAGTGGCTAATTCGATATGTGCTCCGAGCGGATACGCGCCCGCATCAAAGCTACGGGTTGCCACAGGACGCCCCGTTAAAGCAGCAAACGTGGCAGCTCCAATAAACCGATGGGCGTTACGGGTCAAAACAGCCGTCACACCAAATCCCGACTGCACGAGCAGGCTCGTGAGCGCAGCTGCTTTATAGGCCGCAATGCCTGCTGAGACGCCCACGATAATTTCGCGTCCTTCAAGCATTGGGCAATGGAGGGTTTTGAAAACTGCTAACGGGAATCAATGGCCAAAACGAGAGGAACGCGACCTAGAGAATGGCAGGATCAAAATCGAGCGGACCGCCGGCCTCCGTTGAGGCACCTGTGATGCGAAGGTTGGAGGATGTATCAAGAAAGATTTTGTCTTGCTTAATCTCTTCGATAACGATCTGCATCTTATCTTTAGACTCAATATCGACCAGCGGCCGACCACCGGCATTGAGGGCAACCATTCGCTTTTGAATCAGGGTGGAGAGCTTGAAACGTCCACCTACCTTGTTGACAATTTCTTCTTCGCGCAAGTCGTCGATCATGAGTTTCTTCCTGTTGGTATGGCAGCCTTAAGCATTGCTCTGGTGTTGATTGTTTCTGAAAGGACTGGTTGGGTTATCGAGTAGGCCAGCAGCGGTGAGGACATTTTCAATTGCCACAACTGCCTCCGCAACGGTTGTGTTGGTTACGCGATAGCGGTAGAGATCGGCTTGCAGAAGTTCGCGATGCGCCACCTCTAATCGTCGAGCTATCGCCTCTGCGGTTTCCGTGCCGCGCTTTTGTAATTGCTGCTTCAGTTGCTCCGAGTCTGCCGGTTCAACAAAAATGGTAATGGCATCAGGATACCTCGCCACAACTGAAAGGGTACCCTCTACGTCAATTTCTAGCACAACCCAGACGCCGGTAGCCAGTCGGGGGGCCACTTCGGCTTGTAAAGTGCCGTACCAATGCTGCCGGCCGTACACTTGGCAGCACTCCAGAAATTCACCCGCAGTCCTCCGCCTATTAAATTCGCTCTCGTCGAGAAAATAGTAGTCGATACCGTTTTGTTCCCCGACCCGGGGTGGCCGCGTGGTGGCCGACACACTGGAAAACAGTTGCGGGATTTTCTGCAACAAGAGGCGCAGAATCGTTGTCTTACCGACACCCGAAGGGCCAGAAATCACGACGAGTTTTCCAAGCGGACAATCCATCGGCAGCCGTTCACTCCACATTTTGAACGAGTTCGCGTAGACGCTCAATCCGAGACTTCAACTCAACGACGGCATGCGAGACTGCTACATCCAAAGACTTTGAAGCAATCGTATTCGCTTCCCGTGAAAGTTCTTGCGTGAGAAAATCGAGTGATCGACCAGGCGACTCCTCGCCGAGCAGGCGTTCAAACTGCGCAAGATGGCTCTCCAGTCGCACCAGTTCCTCAGCGATGTCAGACCGGTCGGCAATGATCGCGACCTCGCGAGCGACATCGCTTGCGGTCAACGTGGTCGCAGAACTTTCGAGCAATTTCGAAACACGCTCGAGCAGACGGTTGCGGTATTCCTCTAAAACTGCCGGCACGCGATTCCGAATCCGCAAGATGAGTTCCACAATCTCGCCGCAGGTGATGCGCATATCTTGAGCCATGGCGGCCCCCTCTGCACACCGCATACGATCCAGACGATCAATCGCTTCGGCAAGTGCGAGGCTTACCAGCGGCCAAGCTTGCTGAATAGCCGCGCTGGTCGGCTGGCGGTCGACAAATACACCCGGTAACTGGAGCAGCGCGTCGATTGTGTGCAGGGCAGGGAGGCCGCTGCGGGTACAGAAATCCTGAAGCTGCTCTAGGTAGATGCCAAGCTGATCGGCATCGAGTCGTCTGACGCTCGGCCCTGCTGGACCGGTAACGTCAAGAGTCGTTTGCACGGCACCGCGGCGCACCCGCTGGCGCAGAGCGGCCTCGATCTGTCCCTCCAGGATCCCAAAGCCTTCGCGGCTGCGCAGTGTCAACTTGAAAAAGCGGTTATTAACGCTGCGCAGTTCGACACGACAGGTGCTTGCGCCGTCGGTAACAACAGCCTCTCCACAGCCGGTCATGCTCAGCGCCATAGGCTCAACAAAAAATTTCTGTATTTGGTTGCGGTTTTATCCGGCCAAGTTACGTCTCTCAATCTAAACGAAGCAGTCTATTGTGCTGGCGCTGGATCGAGCGGGGGAGTTTCAACAGGATCCGTGACAACTGGCGGCGAGACAGGTGCTGCCGTCGGTAGGCTGTCCGTTGCAGGTGCTGTGGATTCTGGGGCACCAGGAATTTCTTGCTGTGTGTCAGATGTATCGGCAGGTGTATTTGCTGGCAGTGCCTTGTCAGCCGACGAATTTGTCTCTGATGGTGCAACCGCTTGAGGGGCAGCGCCACCCAAATTTCCACTAAAGAGAGTTCGTTGTTTTCCCAAAACATTGATTGAGAGAATGCATAGAAGAATCCAGAATGCAGCCACGCCTACAGTGATTCTCGTAAACACGTCACCGGCTTTGGTTCCAAAAGCGCTCTGGCCTCCCATGCCACCGAGTGCACCGGCCAAGCCGCCACCGCGGCCTCGCTGCACCAAGACAAGCAGGATTAAAAAAAGTGAGGTGAGAACGAGGGTAAAGCCTAAAAAAAAGCGAACAAGCGGGATCATGAAAACAAAAAACTCCGGGTGGGTCTATTTGAAAATGCCGACGGCCAAGCCTCGCAATTGCATCTAGCGTAGCGTAGATCGTGGCGGGCGCCGACCGGACATGCTTGGATGAATGGTTTTTTTACTGAAAGGCCTTGGCAATGCCCAAAAAGTCCTCGGCTTTGAGGCTGGCCCCACCGACGAGTGCTCCGTCAATATCGGGCTGGGAAGCCAAATCGTTTGCATTGTCCGGCTTGACGCTGCCGCCATACACAATCCGCACCTGCCCAGCGATATCCGCAGACGACATCGTTACGAGCAACCCGCGGATCAAAGCGTGCACTTCTTGCGCCTGTTGGGGAGTTGCCACTCGACCGGTACCGATGGCCCAGACGGGTTCGTAGGCAACAATGATCCGGGTGAAATCTGCTGCTGGTAGCCCGGAAAGCGAACCGGTGATTTGACGAGCGACGACTTCATCCGTGCGTGCCGCCTCACGTTCTTCGAGCAATTCACCGACGCACACGATTGGCGTTAGGCCAGCGGCCAGTGCTGCTTTGGTCTTGGCGTTAACGGTTGCATTGGTCTCAGCGTAGAGCGTGCGCCGCTCCGAGTGGCCAAGGATTACATAACGGCACCCGCAGTCGACCAGCATGGCGGCTGCTACTTCGCCCGTAAACGCCCCATTGGCAAGCTCGTGCATATTTTGTGCGCCCAGTGCCAGGCGAGAAGCGTTTTTGCCCTGAGCGATGCCAATCGCTGCGCCGACTGCCTCGATATAAACATTGGGCGGGCACAGCACAATCGTAACGCTACTGGCGTCTGCGTGTTGAGTCGCAATGGACTCCGCCAGGGCGATCGATTTTTGACGATCAAGATTCATTTTCCAATTGCCGGCGACAATTTTTTCACGTTTGATAAGCATAAGCACTTTCCTGAACTAAAGCGGACGGAAGCGAGGTAAGACTATACCTCTTTGCATCTGTTTGCGAGCCACGGCAACAATCCGGAATCCTGCTTCAAGATATTTTGCAGGCGGTAAACTATCCAACGGCGGCCGCAGATGCGTATGAACCGAGCACCACAACACGCTTGCACCGACGTTCGAGCGCGGCAATTGCACGGCGCAGTCTCAGGTCGTCTCGATGCCCCTCTAATTCAACAAAAAAAACGTACCCGCGTTCCTCGCCAGCTAGCGGAAAAGACTCGATCCATGTCAGATTGAGCTTTTCCTTCTTGGGAATAGCCAAGGCGTCGGCAAGCCCTCCGGGTTTGTGCTCAATCTCAAACATCAGCGACGTCTTGTCGCGGCCCGTGCGTTCGGCATCGCCCTGACCGATGACAGCAAAACGCGTTGTGTTGCCCAAAATATCCTCGATATTTTCGGCGAGCACGTTGAGGCCGTAATGCACGCCGGATTGCCGACTGGCAATGGCTGCGGCACGGGGCGTGCGTGCGGCTGTTTCAGCGGCAGCACTGGTGCTTGTCACTTCAACGAGCCGGGCATCGGGCAGGTGGCGGGCCAGCCAATTACGGCATTGTGATAATGCTTGAGGACGGCTGTAGACTTCTTGAATGTGCGCTCGATCACAGGCAGCCAGCAGGTTATGGTGAATGCGGAGTGGCACCTCAGCACAGATTTTCACTGGCAACCGAGAAAAATTATCGAGCGTGTCGGCAATCCTTCCATCGGTTGAATTTTCAAGCGGCACCACACCGTAATGGGAATGGCCGGCATGTACCTCCTCAAATGCAGCGGAGATACTGGCCACAGGTACAAATTCAACCGAGCTGCCGAAACGATGCAGCGCGGCTAGATGGCTGTAGGTCCACGCTGGGCCTAAATGGGCAACTCGGAGGTGCTGTTCGATCGCACGAGAACCCGATATCAACTCCCGATACACCGCCTTGAGGCTATCGTTGGAGAGCGGTCCTTTGTTTGAACCGGTTACGCGTTCAAGTACCGTCTCTTCTCGAGAGGGGTCGTACGTCTGCTGGCCGCTGGACTGTTTGAGATGACCAATCTGTTGTGCCAGTTCTGCCCGCTGGTTCATGCGGTCGACGAGTTCACGATCGATCGTGTCAATCTGCGATCGCAGAACGTTTAAGCCCAGTGTTTGCTGGCCCTCTGCGGACGTGCCCGGCTGAGATTCCGACTGACCCATGAAATAACCTTGTCTCTAACAATCACGCAATCACGATCGTAAAACAAAGCACGCCCAGAAACGGCCAAAATGGCAGTCGCCCTTTCGAAATCAGTTTTGCCTTGTTTTTCAATATTGAACTGTAACCGGAAGATCTGTGGCGTAAATACGGGTGATTAATGGCCGCTGCCTTGAATGGTACCAGCCGAAAACTGCCTCTTGGGCAATTCAAATCCGCTGGCACGGTCTTTGCTTTCCTTCTACCGGCACTCCCACACGAACAATTTTGGCGTCCACAGCCATTTTCATACGCATCGTACGCCTAAAGCTTACTGGTTTTCATTCCGTGCTCATTTCATATCCATAAAATTTTGCTACCCATAAAATAAGGATCCACAAATGGCTTCTCCCAAAGGCGAAAAGATCATCGGCATCGATCTGGGAACCACCAACTCCGTGGTGGCTGTCATGGAGGGCAAGGAGCCCAAGGTAATCGCTAATAAGGAAGGCAATCGGTTAACCCCGAGTGTGGTTGCCTTTAACGACAAGGGAGAAACGCTCGTTGGCGACACCGCACGTCGTCAAGCCGTTACCAATCCCAAACGTACGGTTTATTCGATCAAGCGTTTCATGGGTCGTCGGCATAATGAAGTAGCCAGCGAAGAAAAGATCGTGCCCTACGAAGTTGTGGGTGGCCCCGAAGACTACGTCACGGTCAAGGCCGGAGACCACACTTCAACACCACCGGAAATTTCGGCCAAGATTTTGCGGTCGCTTAAAGAGGCTGCTGAAAGTTATCTGGGGCACAAGGTCAACAAGGCCGTGATCACGGTACCGGCCTACTTCAACGACGCCCAGCGGCAGGCCACAAAAGATGCCGGTCAGATCGCGGGCCTCGAGGTGATGCGGATCATTAACGAACCCACCGCTGCCGCGCTAGCCTACGGTCTCGATAAAAAGACGCAGGAAAAGATTGTGGTGTTTGACTTAGGCGGCGGAACATTTGACGTGTCTGTCCTTGAGGTAGCTGATGGGGTATTCCGCGTGATCAGTACCAACGGGGATACGCATCTCGGTGGAGATGACTTTGATCAAACGCTCATCAATCATGTCGCCGATCAATTTAAGAAGGAGCAGGGGATTGATCTACGAAAAGATACAATGGCTTTGCAAAGACTCCAAGAGGCGTGCGAAAAAGCAAAGAAAGAATTGAGCACTGCGCAGAGCACTGACATCAATCTCCCCTTTATTACGGCCGATGCTACAGGGCCCAAGCATTTACTCGTCACGATTACGCGATCGCAGTTTGAGCAGATGTGCGATCACTTGGTTGAGAAGTGCCGAGGTCCTGTGGTGCAAGCCCTAAAGGACGCCAAGCTTGATCCCAAAGAGATCGATGAAGTTGTGCTCGTCGGGGGATCGACTCGCATTCCAAAGGTGCAGGAACTCGTCAAGAAGATTTTCCAAAAGGAGCCACACAAGGGGGTAAACCCCGACGAGGTTGTGGCACTTGGTGCCGCCATCCAGGGTGGTGTGCTGGGGGGCGAGGTTCAGGACGTGCTGCTTCTCGACGTTACACCACTCTCGTTGGGAATCGAAACTGAGGGCGGGCTTTTCACGAAACTTGTGGAGCGTAACACAACGGTTCCGACCGAGCGCAAGCAAGTCTTTAGCACTGCCGCCGACAGCCAAACGACCGTCACGGTGAGCGTTTATCAAGGCGAGCGACCGATGGCTAAAGACAATCGCCGCCTCGGGCAGTTCAATCTCGACGGAATCCCTCCGGCACCGCGTGGCACACCCCAGATCGAGGTTAAATTTGACATTGATGCTAACGGCATCCTCGCTGTGAGCGCTAAAGATCTTGGTTCCAACAAAGAACAAACCGTTAAAATTGAGCAGTCGAGCGGACTGAATGAAGCAGAGATCGAGCGGATGCGAAAAGACGCGGATCTTCATGCTGAAGAAGACAAGCATAAATTGCGACTTGCCGAGGCTCGAAATCGCGCCGAAGCACTCTGCTTTCAAACAGAGAAGCTCATCAAAGAAAATGATGAAAAGCTGTCGGCTTCCGATAAAGCTCCGATTGAAGCAGCGATAGCAAAGGCTCGTGAAGTAGCAAAAGGGGAGGACGTCGATTCGATTACGTCGGCGCACGACTCACTGGAACAAGCGGCTCATGCCCTGTCAAAAGTGCTCTACGATGCTGCCGCTGCTGCTGGCAGCCAAGCAACGCCCAACTCGAATGCAGCAGCGACGCGTGCCGATGATGCGATTGATGCCGAATTCGAGGTTAAGAAGGACAACTAGGCCATTCGTACAATAAGACTCCTGTAGCTGATAATCCTGCCATGCTCGACCGATAAGAGGCCCTTTCGTACAGCACCAATCTATTTCTAAGAGCGGGGAGGTTGTCGTGCCATTTCGGTTTGAATCGTTTACGATAAAAGCTCAAGAGGCCGTGCAGCGTGCCGCTGAATTAGCTGTTGCGCTGGGTAATCCACAGATCACACCCGTTCATCTTTTGCATGCCTTGCTGTCAGAGCGGGAAGGTATTATTCGTCCGCTGTTTGAAAAAATAGGTGTTGATCGGGGACATTTCGAGCGGATTATTGACGCTGAACTCTCACATCTTCCAAAAGTGACAGGTGGCTCGCAGCCGCAACCGGATCAAGAACTCCTATCGCTATTTGAAGCGGCCGCTGCCGAATCCGCTGCGATGAAGGATGAATTTGTCTCGACAGACCACTTGCTGCTAGGTCTGGCAAAAACACCATCAAAGGGCAAAAATGTACTGCAGTTGGCTGCCGTTAACGAGCAGCAACTGCTGGCCGGCTTGCAGGCCGTTCGCGGTAGTTCTCGGATAACGGATCAGAATCCGGAGCAAAAGTTTCAGGCCCTAGAAAAATATGGGATCGACTTGGTCAAACGCGCCAGCCAAGGCAAGCTCGACCCGGTTATCGGCCGCGATCCTGAAATCCGTCGTGTGATTCAGGTACTATCACGCCGCACAAAAAATAATCCCGTTCTTATCGGTGAACCCGGTGTCGGGAAGACAGCTATCGCAGAGGGCTTAGCACTCCGGATTGTGCAGGCCGACGTGCCGGAAACACTGCGCAACAAACGGGTGATTGCGCTCGATTTAGGTGCGCTGATCGCTGGCACTAAATACCGTGGAGAGTTTGAGGACCGTCTCAAAGCGATCTTGCGCGAGGTTGAAGCAGCAGCGGGCGGCGTGATCCTTTTTATTGACGAACTGCACACCGTGATTGGTGCTGGAGCAGCCGAAGGGGGCTCCGATGCCGCCAACCTCTTAAAACCGGCGCTGGCCCGTGGTGAACTGCGGTGCATTGGTGCCACGACACTCGATGAATTCAGAAAATATATCGAAAAAGATGCCGCTCTGGAGCGGCGTTTTCAGCCCGTGTTTGTGGGCGAACCGAGCGTGGAAGACACGATCGCCATCCTGCGCGGGCTGAAGCCTCGCTACGAAGCGCATCACAAGGGAGTGAAGATCAAGGATTCGGCACTTGTGGCGGCTGCCGAACTTTCGCAGCGGTACATCGCCGATCGCTTCTTGCCCGATAAAGCGATCGACTTAATGGACGAAGCTACTAGTCGGATTGCTATGGAATTGCAAAGCGTACCCAGTGAGATTGACGAGGTGCAGCGGCGTCTCGTGCAGTTGGAGTTAGCCGCGCGGCAATTAGCGGAGGAAACAGAAGAGCATGCGAAAGAGCGACTGGTAGTAATCGTAGAGGAATCGGCAGGGCTGCGTAAAAAGTTGGCCTGCCTCCGCGAGCAGTGGGAGTCCGAGAAGTCGGGTGTTGGTAGTCGACAGGAATTGCGCCAGAAGCTTGACGAGTCACAACTAGCATTTGAAAAAGCCAAGCTCGTCATTAAGGAGCGGCAGGCATCTGGGCTCGCCGTTGGTGAAGATCTCTACCAACGGCTCTACGAATTGGATCAGCAATGCCGCACGCTCTCGGCCCGGGCAGAGCAGGAAGAAGATGCAGAGAAAAGCGGTGTCAAGGAGGCACCCCTGCCCAAGCGACTGTTGCGCCGCGAGGTCGGACCAGAAGAGATTGCGGAAGTTGTGAGCGCATGGACTGGCATCCCGGTCACGCGTTTGGTTGAGACAGAACGAGCCAAACTGCTCGTTCTCGAAGAACGATTGCACCAGCGTGTAAT
Organism: Planctomicrobium piriforme; assembly: GCA_945871035.1. Classification (GTDB taxonomy): domain Bacteria; phylum Planctomycetota; class Planctomycetia; order Pirellulales; family UBA1268; genus BAIKAL-G1-2R. Next base: position 46,318 of record CAMBUD010000010.1, read on the forward strand.
CGGTCAGAACGAGGCTGTGGAAGCAGTGAGTCATGCGGTGCGTCGCAGCCGATCGGGGTTGCAGGATGCAAATCGTCCGATCGGTTCATTTATTTTCTTAGGACCGACAGGCGTCGGGAAAACAGAGCTTTGCAAGGCACTGGCTGAGGTGCTATTTGACGATCAAAACGCAATGATCCGCCTCGACATGAGCGAGTTCATGGAAAAACATTCGGTCTCGCGACTGATCGGCGCTCCGCCGGGCTACGTTGGATACGAAGAAGGCGGCCGTCTCACAGAAGCCGTTCGTCGCCGTCCGTACTCTGTCGTATTACTCGATGAGATTGAAAAAGCCCATCGCGATGTTTTTAACGTGCTTCTGCAGGTACTCGACGACGGCCGCCTGTCCGACAGCCTTGGCCACACCGTCAATTTTACAAATACGATCGTTGTCATGACAAGCAACATTGGCAGTCAGTTGATTCAACAGATCACACAAGAAGGCGGCTCTCACGACACCCTGCGTGAGGCGGTAAAGGACTTACTGCAATCCCGGTTTTTACCAGAGTTTCTAAACCGCATCGATGAAACGATCGTGTTTCATCCGCTTGATAAGAGACAGATAATAAAAATTGTTGAGATTCAGTTGAAACAACTCGAGAAACAAGCAGCGCGTGCCGGCATCGTGCTTGAGTGTAGCCCAGCAGCAGCCTCCGAGATCGCACGCCTCGGCTACGACCCGGCCTATGGTGCGCGTCCGCTCAAGCGCGTTATCCAACAGCAGTTGCAAAATCCACTGTCAAAAGCACTTTTGTCGGGACAATTCTCGGAGGGCAGTCGTGTAAAAATTACGTTTGAACAAGACGAATTTTTATTCAAAGCTAACGACTGATGGAACCACGGAGGCTGATCGATTGGCCCGAGATTAAACTACGCCAAATTAACCGCGTTTCCGCTCTTCAAGACCCATGTGCGCAATGATCGCATTACAGCCAGTTGTCATTTTTCGCAGTTTCTGTGCCATCACGAGTTTTTCCGAAGTAGTCGACTTTTTCAGCTTTGACTGAAACTTGACCAGCTTCTTGCGACGGTGACGGCGTCGCTTGATTTCCTTCATCCGATTGCTGATGCCGCCCATGAATCTTGAGTTCCTTTTTTGTAGGCTTCCAATAGGGCGACTGTAGAAAATATTGTCGACTTCGTCAAAGCCATTCAATGCAGCGGCGTTGGAGAGGGCTTCTCGGTCGGATAAACTGACAGTGCGATGGATGGGTGGCAGAGCGGTTGAATGCACCGGTCTTGAAAACCGGCAGACGTGAAAGCGTCTCGTGGGTTCAAATCCCACCCCATCCGCTTGATTGCGGTTTCAATTTTGACCCAAGGCTGCCAGGGGCAACAAAAGTGCCGAGCGTGAATTACTGCTTGGTATCCAAGACTTTTTGACAGTTTTTGGGATTTGCCACAATAACGACTCTGACCAATGACACCTGCGATAGCAAATGCCTGCAGTGACGATCTGCAGAGTAAAGCTGAAAGAAATGACGTTCATGCATGCACCGTTGGCTTTGCCGCCGCCTGCAAAAACATCTCCCGAACGGCACTATGCCTGGTGGTTGATTATGTGTTTGTGCGGGGTCGATTATTTCAGCACTCTCGGCTACCAACCGTCGATTGCATTTGAAGGCGCGGGAATCCTCGCTCCCTTCGCCACGATCATTCTGGTGCTGGTAACCGTCTTTGGTGCACTGCCAATCTACCGGTATGTCGCTACACAAACGCCCGATGGTGTTGGATCGGTCGGCATGATCGAGCGACTTTTTAGCGGTTGGACTGGCAAGATCGTGGTGCTCGTGCTGATTGGCTTTGCAGGGACAGATTTCGTCATTACCAAAACGCTTTCTGCTGCCGACGCTGCGGCACATCTCATCAGTAACCCGCTCTTCACAGCCAACACCCCAACATGGATGCAGGGACAGATAAGTGTCTCTGCCGTTTTGCTGGTTCTTTTGGGTGCGATGTTTTTAAAAGGCTACGACGAAGTGGTTGGAGTAGCAACGGTCTTAGTAACGGTCTATTTAAGCCTCACGCTCGTCATTATTCTGGCCGGACTCACGTACTTTGTGACCCACCCCGATCTGCTATCGCACTGGCTTGCAACGATAGCCGAAGGCAATTACCACACTGCGCACATACCTCTTCAAGGCAAAGGTTTTTGGGTTGTGCTTGGAATATCCTGCCTCATTTTTCCTAAGCTCGCTTTGGGAATGAGCGGTTTTGAGACAGGAGTTCTCCACATTCATCTTGTTCGTGGAACAG
>CAMBUD010000011.1 GCA_945871035.1 Planctomicrobium piriforme
GCGGGAGGCATGCGCAGCTAGCGGTGCTGTCGCTGGTGGTGCTGGGGTTTGCGGCTTGCGATATTCGCGACGAGCCGGTGCAAGGCCCAGCTACCAGCGGGTCACGCTGGCTGGTGCCGGTGGGCACACACCTAGAAAATACCCCGCGGCGCAGCGGCGTTCAAAGGGATTCTTTTTTGAACATCGAATACGTTGATGGTTACGAGGCGGGACGCAAGCGGGCGGCGGCGGCAAAGAAACCGATGCTCGTCGTGTTCCGCGCTACCTGGTGCCGCTGGTCGAGTGAAATGATGCAGGACACACTGCTGGACGATCAGATTGTGGCTCTGTCACAACGCTTCGTCTGCGTGCTAGTTGACGCCGATCGCAATGCCGATACCTGTCGGGCGTTGGCTGTAAATGGTTTTCCAACCGTGCTTTTGATCACAGCGGATGGTGAGGAATACTCCCGCAGCACCGGGCGACCGGCGGCCGATCGACTGGCAAAAGCCATGCACCATGCGCTCGATACAAAATGGGCGGCCGGCGAGGATAATGCCCTCACGCGGTAGCGATGGTTTTATGTACCTTTTATGCATCTCGCGTCTTGCACCAGCTTGTTTGATCAGATTCACGTCTCTTGTAACGCATAACAAAGCACTTAGCGATGCCGCAGCCGGCTCCCCACCGACAGGAAAAGAAGTTTCACTCCTATCCATGGTGGTCGCCGCGATTCTGGCATGGCATGCCGCTGGGTGTCTGGCTGACTCTCGTGGCTCAGCATCGAGCGCGCGCGGCTTTCTCACGCTGGGGCTTGATGGCGACGGTCACGGCGGCTGCCGCCTTCAATTCGTTGGCTGAGTCGTTCTCTGAGGCCCGCTTCCGTCGTCGCTTGCGCAAGCAGCCGGCCACACCGGCACCGGTGTTCATCATCGGTCATTGGCGCTCCGGCACGACACTTTTGCACGAGATGCTGATGCATGACGACAGCTTCTGCTGCCCCACGACGTATCAGTGTTTTGCACCGGGACACTTTCTGCTCACCGACCCACTGCTCCCCTCAATCCTGCAATGGCTCATCCCCTCCAAGCGGCCCATGGATGATGTCGCCACCGGGTGGAGCCGTCCGCAGGAGGATGAATTTGCCTTGGCTAACATGGGCGCGCCTTCTCCCTATCGCCGCATGGCTTTCCCCAATTCGAGTTCGAACCAGCCCGAAGGACTCGACCTCAGCCTGCTGCCAACGACTGAAGTGGCGGTCTGGCAGCGGACGATGCGCCGATTCTTGCGTTTGTTGGCTGTGCGCGATCCGCGTCGCCCGGTGCTCAAGAGCCCACCGCACACCGCCCGGATGGGGATGCTGCTGGAGATGTTTCCCGATGCCCGTTTTTTACATGTTGTGCGCGATCCGTTTGTTGTCTTTCCTTCAACCATGCGGCTCTGGCGGAGCTTGCACGCCGTGCAGTCGATGCAGGTTGATGCGGGCGACAGGCTGGAGGAATATGTCTTTGCTGCCTTCGAGGAAATGTACGCCGCGTTTGAACGCGATCGGTCGCTTGTGCCCGCCGACCGCCTCTACGAGATTCGCTACGAAGATCTCGTTGCCGATCCGGTTGCCCGCATGCAGGACGTCTACGAGAAACTATCGCTCGGTGATTTTCAGCGCATGCGCATGCCTTTCACTCAGCTTGCTACATCGATGAAGCACTATCGCACCAATACCTACCAAAATGATCCTCGCATTGTTGCCGAGGTCAGCCGTCGCTGGAAACCATTTCTGGATCGCTATGGCTATTGTGTGCCGGTCGTCTCAAACGCCTCCGAACGCCTCGGGAACGCCCGCGGCTGATTCGTGACCTTTTTTAGCCACAGGCGTTGCCGTGCGAAACTGTTTTTCGCGGAGCATTTTGATCTTGGGATCGGCTTGCAAGCTCCGCGACTCATCACTGAACTCCTCCGGGGTCATTCGCATGCGCAGCTCAAATTGACGACGTGACCAGCCCCACTGGCAGGCGGCAAGCACCGCTGCGGCGGCCAATAGCGGCAGCAGAGCCTGCCGCGCAGCGGCAACGAGCTGCGCGGGATCGTAGACTTCTGGCGCGTTGGTGATGAGAGCGACAATCGGTTCCATCGACAGCCCAGCGACCACCGTCAGAAATGCTAGCCCGATCGTATTGCCAAGCAGCGCAAGCCCCGTTGAAAATGAAACGATTCTTTTGAGCCCCGCCAAGGGATCAACCCGTTGGAAGAGCGGCGCGGCACGGGACAGCTTCCAGGCCGATCCATCGAGCATAAACCGCACGGCAATTCCAACGCCGGCGGCAAAAAGAATCGACAGAACCGTTGGAAATAAGAGTGCTGGCGGAGCCACCAACTCCATTTCGACCGTGGACCCAGACGGTGACAAAATTGCAGCGACGATCGACTGTCGCATCCACTCACCTGCTGCCGGCAAAGTCACTCGCGCCCACTCCGGCAGGAGAAGGATCGACGTGACTGCCATTGCCACCCATGCCAGCAGCGTTGCCATTGGCATGGCGCCTTGCTGCCGCGCCCGTTCGCGTCGGCGTGGCGTGGCGGGAATCGTGCGGTCGGAGGCGTCTGACAAACTATTACCTTTCTGTCAAACAGGATTCGATCGGCCTGTGAATCCGTGCGCTAAAGCCGCTGGCCCAAGTCTCGGCCCCCCCATACACCGCTCCCAACAGCACCAGCGCCGCCAGTGCTTGGAGCAACCCAGGGCCGGGTGTGAAGGCGACCGTCCGCAGGCAAATGGCACTGGCTAAATGAAAAGCCAGCACCGCCACCAGCGCTGGCATGGCAATCCCGACTGCCAAAGATAACGCGAGCGCTGGAATCGTCACTGCCAGCTTGGTCAACAGATCGTTAGCAGGATCGTTCGCGGATAAGACCGTGCCAATCGGCATGCAGTGCAGGCTATCGATCAAGCCAGCGACAACGCCCAACTGTCCACCAGCGACGAGAAATGCGCTCAGGCCGATCCACCCCGCCAGCCGCGCCATGCCGGCTGTTTGGGCCTCGCTTGTTGGATCAAAATCATCGGCCCACGAGAGTCCCGAAACGCTACCGAGAATACCCCCCGCCCACGCACTGGCGCTGATCACAAGCGCAACGGCTGTGCCCATCGCCAGTCCCACAATGAGCTCACCCAAGATTAAGAAGGGCACCGGACATGACGGCACAGCAGCCGATCCTGCCGCAGTGATGGCCGTGGGAATGGCCACCACCGCTAGTGCCGCGACAAGTGCCAGACGGATACGGATCGAAAGCCCCGGAAAAATAGGGAGGGTGCTCAAGCCCACGGCACCCGCCATCCGGGCAAGCACGCCAGCCATCGTAAGGGCCACTGCGCTGAATTCGTGTGCCTGACTAGCCGCATCCATGAGCGTTAAGACCCTCCAGCAGCGGCGCGGAGCAACTCCACCATTTGTTCCAACATCCACGGCATCACCAGCACAAGCACCGCGACCATTGCCATCAATCGCGGCACGAGACCGACAATCTGTTCGTGAATACCGGTCGCTGCCTGCACGAGGCCCATCAGCGTGCCCACAGCAAACCCAACCAGGACCACCGGCGCGAGCACCAACAAGCCCGCAAGGATTGCCTGCCGCACGTATTCGACGAGTTCGCTTTCGGTCATGGTGGCCTCCCGCCAATGCATCACGATGCCGTGGCCCGCACGCTATCCAGAAGCGACGCAATCACAAGCGACCAGCCATCTGCCATCACAAACACCAACAGTTTTAGCGGCAGTGAGACAAGCGTGGGCGGTAGCATCACGAGGCCAGTGGAAACTACGAGGATGGCTACGATCACGTCGAGCACAAGAAATGGCAATAACAGTCGAAAGCCGATGGTGAATGCCGTTTCTAATTCGCTGACAAGGAAGGCTGGCAAGAGCGTCTCGATTGGCACATCGTCGTAGGTTGTAATCTCCTTGGGTGCGGTGGGATGACGACTGAGGAAGAGCAGCATCGTGTCGCGGTTGTCGGCCTGCTCGATCTGCGTAGCCATCCAACGGCGAATCGGCAGCGTGCCCCGTTCATACGCTGCAGGAAGGTCAATTTTTCCCTGCTGATAAGGCTCAACCCCTGCCTGATAGGCGGTGGTCCAAACCGGCCACATCACCATCGCCGAGAGAAAGAGCGCCAGCGAAGTCACAATTTGATTCGAGGGAAGTTGCTGCGTGCCAAGTCCCTGCCGTAGCAGCGAGAGCACAACGGACATCCGCACAAAGCATGTCGTCATCAAGAGCACTGCCGGTGCAAGACTCACCACGCCAAACATCAGCGCCGCCGAGAGCGTTGCGTCGAGCGAACGGCCGCCAGAAAATCGGGAAACAATGCCAACCAGCGAGGCAGGAATCCCAGTGCCCTCTAGCGGCTTTGCGTCGCTGGCCGCTTGGGGCTGGGCAATCGCAACGCTTGGCAGTGGCACGTCGGCCGTGACAGCCTCTGCGCCGCTGCCGACAGACACCAGCAGCAGGGCAAGCAGGATCGCTATCAGTAATCGATGCGAGCTACGCAGCAGGGGCGTCATGCCGCCTCCTGCCCAGCCGCACGCATGCCTGTGGCCGTTGCTGGTGATGCGCCTGGCACAGCTGTCACTTCCGAACGAGCAACTGCCTCGCGGCCGGCACTCGTGGCTCGGAATTCAGCGGGCCGTAAACGCGGATGAAGGCCCCGACAGGCTGCGGCGATACACCGTGTCGCTTCAGGATCGGTCAACTCAGACAGCGTCTGGCAACCGGAATTGGACACGCTCACTAGCAGCGTCTTGGGACCAAATCGCACGATGCGCACCATGTGCTGGCCACCCAGCGTGCCCGATCCCAGCACATCAAATACATCTGGTGGTAACGTTTGATCGCGTCGCTTGGACAGTATTCTCAGCAGAACAACGGCGCTAAAAGCCGCGGCAATGACCCCCATCACTTTCCAATCGATTCCGGGCGTGACGAGTGTGGCGGGAGATGCCGTGGCCGGAGTGGTTGTCGCGTTGCTCTGCGAAGACAGCAACACCTCCGGTAGCACGCGCGGGGGCTGATCCGCTTCTGTTGATTCGCTGGCCACGCAGCGACTGGCAGACAAAATGACACTGCTGAAGATCCCACTCAAAAGCCAAGCGACTAGCGCAATCGCGATGAGAGTCGACCGACGATTCAGCCTCGAGAAGCGTTGGGGTAAACGTTGGGGTAAACGTCGTAGAAAATTCATGCGGCTGCCTTATAGTCTTGCGGGGATGTGTCGTGTGGGTCCGTCACAAATGAGTCGTTGCTGACTCCCGTCCAATCGATCTGCGGATGGCCGGTGCGACCAGAGGCCGGTCGGGCAGCACGCACCAGATCGCGGGCAGGGCGTTGACGAGAACCGGCCCACCAGAGAAAACCGGCGAGCAAACCAACACAAATGCTGGTGGCCGCCAGCCACGTTTCACGCGGCACTTCTGCCACATCAGCGCTGCGCCACGGACGCAATGACAGCACATCATTGAGCGTGAATGCGGTGCTGTGCCTGCTGGCTGTGCTGTCTTGCGCCTGCGTGACCGACGGCGGTTCAGCCCCAGCGGCGGCCGGTGCCGCGACTAACGGAAGGGTGGTGGCCGTGAGTTCGCGACGCATGACTGCCGACGGTGCCACGGCAAAACGAGTGATGGTGACATGTTGATTGTCGAGGCTCGGCGTGGCCGGAATCATCTGCAAAACAAGGTGCCGGATGCGATCGACCTCACGCTGACTGTTTGCGCTCTCGTTTGCGTTCTCGTTGCGATTGAAAACGGCATCCGCTGCTGTTTGAAAATAGCTGTCTGGTACTGCGATTGAGACGTGGATCGAGCGTGGCCCATTGTGATTGTGGGCCGCTGGCTGCTGTTTGTCTGGCGGCACAGCGGCCACTCGCGGCACGATCTCCAGCGGCGCATTGGCCGCGGCGATGCTGGCTGGTGACGCAAGGATCGGCGCAGCGGGCGTCTCTGCCGTAGCATCATCGCTGACGGAAGATGGTGCGGGCTCAAAATCAACAGCCACATCGATGACCACACCTTTGATAAATGAGAGCGCCTGCCGCAGTTTGGCGGCGAAATGCCGTTCGTAGCCGATCTTTCGCGTCAGCGTGGGATCGGCGGCGGCAGGATCGATTTCTTGTTCCATGGGTCCGATAAACACGCGGCCGCTGCGTAAATCAGTGACGGCGACGTGGTCTACAGACATTCCGGCAATCGATGAGGCCACCAGCACGCGGATGGCCTGTACCCGCAGCGGATCAAGTTCTGTATCCAACTGCGTGCAGACGTTGACACTGGCTGTCTTCAGCGGGCCGCCCCGCAGACCGCCGTCGAATCCCGATCGCTCGGCAACGTCATAGAGCACAGCGGCGCGTTCGATTCCTGGCATCGAGCAGATGACGAGCGACAATTCCTCCTGCGTGGCCACGCGCAGTAATTCTGATTGAGCCGCCCGGCTTTGCCACGGGCTGTTGTTGGCCAGCGCCCGTCGCAGGCTGCCGCCAAATTCGCGTGGCATCGCCTCACCGTCAACCAGAGCACGCATGAAGGCACTCTGTCGGCTGCGGGGCACGTAGACGCGTCCATTATCGGTGCGATAGTCGGTGAGCTTTGCGCGATCGAATGCTGCTTCAATGATTGCCAGTTCGGACGAGGGCAAGACGGTGCCCGCCAGCAGTTCGGTCTCTTCTGGAGCCGACTGGTCACGAAGCAACCACATCGCCCAGCCGATCGACACCACTACCAATCCGATGGCAATCACTTGTGATGGCGTGAAAAGCAACGAACGTTCGCGAGAAGCATCTATTGGAGCATCCATGCTCGAGCCTTCGATTCAGCAGAAGTGGGGTGGAGCTATCAAGCGGCCATGCGTTTGGCCCGCCTATGCGGTAGGCGGATTGTGTAGGCCGTGCCCCCTTCGGGGCAGTTGCAGGCGCAAAGCGTGCCGCCAAGTTGTTTGACAAGCGTGCTGGCAGCCGCCATGGCCAAGCTGTTTTCATCGAACAACTCTGAAAAGCCTGCTGTGCCGAGCCAAGCTTGTGTTGGCTTGGATAAGCCCGATCCAGAGTCAGCGATCTCGATCTCAATTGCATCGGCATAGTCGACGCTCGTCACAACCACCTCTCGCGACTGCGGCACTTCGCGCGTACCGCTGAGCTGATCAACGGCCTCCAGTGCACTGTGAAGCAACGTCTGAAAGATTCGCTGAATCATGGCTGAGTCGGTATGAATGGCATGGACTTGGGGAACATCAATCGTGATGGCTAACGGAGCCAGCCGGCGATGACTACGAGAACGAACAGCCTGTGCAAGAATCTCTTCAATCACCTCGCGCGGCGACACCCAGCACCCAGCAGCAGGCTGGTCGGGGGCAACAAGATCCACAAGTTGAGTGATCACACACGAAAGCGCCTCGATCTCGCCGCCAATCTGTTGCTGCCATTGGCCAACCGACTCATCGCTCCATTCAAATGCACTCATGCCAGCAGAAAGATGCGCCAACCGCGGGAGCATGTTCTGCGCAGCACCTTGCACCACAGCGGCTATTTGTGCGGCTGAAAGCCGTGGCAATGACTCATTTATTTTTTTCCCAACAGCCCCTACCAACGGCAGAATGCAGGGCTCGTCAAGGTCGTGGCTGCTGGCCGTTACAACATTCTTGGGTGCGTTCTCGAATGCGGTCATGGGAGACACTTTCTGACTTTTTGATTGAAAAGAAACCGGCAACTTCTAGGGGCTTGTTAATGGGCACAATGCGAATGCTGTGGGGCTCCCGTGCCGCACACCTCGTCCATGAGCCAGCGATTGACGTCGCCCAATACGGCTCTTGAAAGATCATTTCGGCTGGGATAGATGCGCATGGCAAGCATCGCGCCGGCTGCATGAAACAGACGCAGCGTCTGGTCGGTGTGTTGGATAGCAGCGTCAGAGGCGTTCCTGTGGCAACACAACAGCATCGGCAATCGTCGCACATCGGTCAGACGTGAGAGCAAACCTTCGCAGAGAGGGAATGGACCGCCCAGCGAAACAACGCCGGCAAATGACTGCGGATGGCGACAGGCGATGCGGAACGCATCCGAACCGCCACTCCCCTGCCCGACCAAATAAATGCGCTGCGGATGAACACTCAATCGGTCGCAGACGCGGTCGATTGCACTCCAGACAGCGTCCTCGCGGTCGCCGTTATTCGGAGCATTCTGCGCTCCTATTTCGGCAGCGGAAAACTGCGGCCCAACTGCCAGAAAATTGCGCAGGCTCACCCGCTTCATGACCCGGCCCAAATCGAATGCTGGCCCGTTAGGATCCGCCAGCCAAACCAGCAGTGGATATTCGTAGCTGGGCTCGTAACCCAGCGGCGTAAAGACCTGATCGCCTGCCATCCAATCCGCACCACTCTGCGACAATGATGCGACCAACCGCGAGTCGTTGTCTGGCGATGTTCGCTGGTCGCTCACCAGCGGGATGGACGTGGGACGCAGGCTCCGTTTGGGGAGACGACTGTTCATAGACACCTCAACTCCAAGACTTCGAAAACTAAACAAGAGACAGAAAATGCGATCCAGGAATCGGTTTGTAACGGAACATCCCCAGCCCGGCAACGTCAGGATAGATGCGGAAAAATAGGCAACACAAGCGCTGCACCGGCACCTCGGAAGACCGGGCAAGACAGGCAAGAGGGGCGGCGCTTGGGGCGCGGTAAAAGGGACGTAGCTTCTCGATTTTCCGTCCACCAAAAATATTAGGCGGTCAGACGGTCCATCACGCTGACGAGTTCCTTCACAGCCGCAATGCTCTTATCGAGGGCTGCCCGCTCGGTCGGAAGCAGTTTGAGTTCCACAATGCGTTCCACGCCGCCGCTACCGAGCACAACCGGCACGCCGACAAAATAACCGCCCACTCCATACTCCTTGTCGCAATAGGCCGCGCAGGGCACGAGTCGTTTTTTATCTCGCACCACCGCCTCGACCATCTGTGCGGTTGCCGCAGCCGGTGCGTAATACGCGCTGCCAGTCTTGAGAAGGCTCACAATTTCGGCACCGCCATTGCGTGTGCGGGTGACAATGGCCTCAAGTTTTTCGGGAGCGATGAGCTGCGTCACCGGGATTCCACCGACGCTTGTGCAGCTGGGAATTGGCACCATCGTATCGCCGTGGCCTCCGAGTAAAATTGCAGAAACATCCTCAACGCTGACATTCAATTCCAGGGCAAGAAACGCCCGGTAGCGGGCCGTATCCAGAATGCCTGCCTGCCCGATCACACGGGCGGGCGGAAAGCCCGTGACTTGAAACGTGCGTTGCACCATCGCGTCGAGTGGATTACTGACGACAATCACAACCGCTGCGGGGCTCGTGTCGCGAATCTGAGCCGCCACAGCACCGACAATCTTGGCATTAGTGGAGAGCAGATCATCACGACTCATGCCCGGCTTGCGGGCAATGCCAGCCGTGACGACAACCACGTCGCTATTGGCCGTATCGGCCCAGTCATTTGTGCCGGTGAGGTGCGCATCGAAGCCGACGATCGGTGAAGCTTGAAAGAGGTCGAGCGCCTTTCCGGCCGGCATCCCTTCCGTGGCTGGAATATCCAAGAGCACAACGTCCCCGAGTTCACCGGCCGCACACCAGTGGGCAGTGGTGGCACCAACATTGCCGGCACCGATAATTGAAATTTTTGCTCGTCTCATCGATAGACATCCTATTTTTTAATTGCCGTACTCGGGCCGAAAGCGGGCTCTGGTTTTCTCCGGTTGCAAGCAGTCCGGCAAGCCCCGCCTGCAATCAACGGGGTTCGCTGCGCAGAGCACCGGGCGATGGCGGCCACTACTCGTCGGCACGGGGAATGGTCACGCGGTCGGGGAGCTGGTTGCGGGCGATTTTTCTCTGCTTGCGAACGTCGCGATTCAACGACCAAGCACCCAGCAGTAGCAACAGGCCAACCACTCCAGCGAGTAGCGTAAAGACCCAGCCCAGCGTGCTGATTGTTTCGTTCGGGGACGGCCTGGGAACCCACACTGCCTGCTTGCCGATCAAGAGTGGCGTTTCTTGGCGATTATCTGGCTCCCCGCCTTGCCGAGCAATCGGATACTCATACCGCTTCATGGCAAAGGCCGATATCTTCACATGCTCGTTGATATTTTCACCTGTCGGCATCCCCTCTGGCAAACTGCGTACGCAACAGACCAGAGGGTAGCTTTCCTGCAGGCGATCATTGACCTTGATCAGCAAAGTATCGACAAAAACAAACAATTCCCAGTAGTGATCGGTGCCGATCTGTTCCCGGCGGATCGGGTCATCTATCGCAATCCTCACAGCACGCAGTGCCGTTCCTTTGATTGTGATCGGTTCACCACGGTGTTCTAAAAACCAGTCTTGCGATGGATCGATCATCGGCACGATGTCGCACGGCGGCCCAGCCGCTGTTTCGATGCCGGCCTGGGTCACACGACCGACAGCAGCCACTATTTCATAAAAAGCGTCTGTGTCACCGGCAACGAGTTTCTTGCCATCCACAATGGTGTCAAACAGGCCGTAGTCGACACCCAAAGCGCCAAGCGGCGTGGGGGGATACCAAGAGACGCGCGTGGCCGCAATCAGGAGTGCAGGCGATGCAGTCGGCCACTGTTGCAGCGTGGCGCGTTTATTCTCGGCTGATTCTATGGCGGTCACATTCTCGGCAGCCGGAAATATCGGCTGAGGACCTTGACCCGTTGAAAGCGGCAAGCCGATCGCAGCCGCAGGCTCATCGATTGTCTGCCAGCGTGGCCAATGCTTGGAAGCACTGTTGGTCAGCACATCGACAACCACGCCATCGTCGCCGACGATCCGCACCACGTCGATCTGTTTGCGATCAGCAATCTCGGCCTGTTGCGCCGACAATTCCTGCGGAGCCACAAAGATTGCCCGACCGCTGATGCGCACAAACTGATCCTGGATTTTCTGCTTGGCATCGGGGCCATTGGCGTCCGGGCCACTGGCAGCAACCGACACGGCCGTTGCCTGCGCATTCCATTTCGCCGTCAGGGCTTGGGGAGCTAGAGCCAGCCGTGCCATAACGCGCAGAGCAAAAAGCTGCTTAGCATCTGTCCATGGAATGCTCTGCACAAAAATCTGCCGTGAAGCTTGATCAATCTTCCACGTCGCAAGGTAATTCTCAAGCGATGTGTCGGCTGCTTCCGCTGCTGGTGGAGTCGCTGACGGTAGTTCTGCTGTGCACGTTGCTGCGCTCACGCTTGCAAGACAACTCGCAATCAGCATTCGCTGTCGCAGAGATTGCAAAGTCGTCTGTTTGTGCAAGCCGGCGATCCTCATTGTAATTTTTCCTCGGTCTGGTCTGGATCGATACCCTTCTCAGTCTCGGACAAACGCTGCAGCGCTTGCGATGTTGAGAACAGTTCGATGTTTGACAGTGTGGCGGTAAGGTCTATTGGCTCTTGTCGGGCAACTTTTTGTGGTGCCCTGTTGGCCAAGCGTATACCAAAAAATGTCAGCGCAACCAAAGCGCCCATCGTAATGAGTGCGTATGTGCTGAGCGCGTTGACGTCCGATGCTTTGGGCAAATCAGGTCTCCAGATGGGTTGCCGCGCCATCACAAGCGGGGCCAGGCGAACCGTGTCTGTGGCGGCATACGCCCAGCGCTTGAAGAAATATCCGACTACCTCCACCGGCTCACGAATATTCATTCCCTCTGGAAATCCCTCCGGGATGTTCAGAAAATAGACGACTATCGGCGAGGCTGGCCCGTCTTGGGGCTCAAGCCAGGCTTGCCAATACCCCTCGATGTTGAACTGATTCGGCGGAGCCGCGACTCGCTGCAAACGATGGATCGTGCCGCGAATTTTCACGAGCCTACCCCGAAAGCTGCGGGGCTGACCGAAGAGTTCGGCGAAGCTCACTTCGCGGACTGCTGCTCGTTCAACGCGGTTGGCATCCGACCGCAGCGTCATCCAAATCTGAAACCAAGCCTCGTCGTCACTGGAACGAAAAACCGTGTCGTCGCGCACACGCTGGAGTGCGCGAGGGGAGGCACCGAGTTCTTCGGCCACGCCCTCAAACGGCTCTGGATCGGCCTCGATGACAACAGCGTCGCTCACCGTGCGATCGATCCATTCACTTTTGGAGACGGTGTCCACTTGGGGGGGCGTCGGCTGCAGTGGCTTGCCGAAATAGGTGCGCTCAATCCAACCCGCAACCAGAACCAACACAATTGCCGGTGGCATGAAGAGCCAGAAGACTCGCCGCTGCTCTGCACGTTTCAGATAGTTTCTGGGCTGTTTCAAGAGTTTGGCGGGTTGGTCGCACTGGCTTCGGCACGCTTCTGCCGACGCATCTCACGCCACACATAGGCGCCGAATGAACTGACCAGCGCGAAAGGCATCGCAAGCATTATGAGAATGCTATAAAAATAACCGCGTGCAAGGTTCGCTCCCTCGACATCACCATTGACCATCGCATCTTTGCAATTAGGACAACCGCAAGCATCGGCCGCTACCACAGCCCACACAACGATCGGCAGAGCGATCATGAGTACGTGACTGCGGATCCAACGGGTCAAAAAACACGCCACGGTTTGAGTGGTTTTTTGCAGCGCTCTACGAACGATCGGCTCGGCTGTTTTCATACAATCTCCTCGCCTGCAGGCAATGGATCTGCCTGCGGTCCTATAGCCATACTAGCCGAGCGATCCGAACCGGGCCATAGTATGCCGAACAACACTCGGATTCGTCGAGGACGATGGGTAAACGTGGTAGAGCAGCAGGTAGATGACGACTCCGCTGATCGATACGTACAGCCAGATGGGGAGCGTGACCTTCCCTAACCGGCGGTGGGCGGCCCACTGGCCGCGAAAGGCAAGCACAAACATTGCAACTGCAAGGATGGGCACCAGCACGGCCAGCAGAATGTGGGTGATCAGGATGCCGAAGTAGATCGTTCGCACCGTTCCCTGCCCGGCAAATGGGACGTGGCCCACAAGATAGTGGTATGTCAGATAGCAAACGAGAAACACACTGGAGACAAAAAAAGCCGCCACCATAGCGATCCGGTGTGCTCTCCAATGACCACGGCTGATGCATATCCAACCGGCGATCAACAGCACCGTGGCAATTGAGTTGAGCACTGCATTTGTTGTTGCCAAGGGATGCACGGCGGCAAAGGGTAAGCCGGTTGGCGTCATCGAGCAGGCTCCCCGGATGTGGGAGCAATGCCGCTGTCCGGCAGCCGATCAACCGGATTGGCGGCAGCGTCTGGAGCGGGCTCGGCCAGCACATCGCGGATCAGTTTCACAAGCAGACTGACGCGATCTGGCTGCAACAGATGGTAGCTACCACGGAGGCGACCCTCTCTATCGAAAACAACGCCGCGCTCGGAATGGATACCCACTTCAGCGGGTAGCAGCAATGTTGTGTTGGCGACTGCCTTGATTATTTCCATGCTGCCGGTGAGAAATTTCCAGCGGGTAGGATCGGCTTCAAAGCGGTCGGCATAGCGACGCAGCACATCGGGCGTATCGTTCTCAGGGTCGCAGGTCAGGCTAACGGCGATGAAATCTGGTTCAGAAATCAGGCCCAGGATTTCAGCGATGGCTTGATTTTCACGAAAACAAGGGCCGGGACAATTTGCGAAAAACACGCTGCCCAGCCAAACCTTGCCCCGCAGAGAAGCTGAATCAAATGCTGCGCCGCTGCGTTCGGTGAGCACAAACGGGGCAGCCGGCTCGCCCGGTTCCATGCGTCCCGAAGCAGGCAGGGGTTGAGCCGGTTCGATCATTTGCCGCTTGGCATTCGCAGAAACTGTGTTTTCAGGATCGCTTCTTTCCTGACAACCGACGGTACACGCTGCCAGCAACAGAAAAAGACTGGCTGCAATCAACACCGATTGCATGGGCGATGAACTGTGTTTCAGGCAGCCACTGGTGCCTATCGATCGAGACACAATCGCTAGCAGGAACGTTGCCACTACTGGTGTGCCGCCGGTTCAACGAGGAGTTGTGATTCGCCAGCCTGCTCAAGCAGCCGAACATCGGAGGGGCGTGCCATATGTAAAACGCGTTCTTGCGACACCATGCGAGTGCGCATACCAATATCAGGCACAAGCATCAGACAAAGAAAAATCGCCATCATGGCGGCAGGGATCGTCAGCACGTATTTCCAGTTGGCCTCCCAAAAGACGTGCATAAAAAAGAGTACCACCAGCAGCGCCTTGGTGCAGGAGACAGCCATCATGAACGCCCAGCCCACTTGCGGCTGATCGCGCCACGGCCAGTAAGAAGAACAGGTGAAGAATGACATTGTTGTTAAGCCACAGAGGGCGAGGAACACCAGCATGTATTGCCCAATGCCGCCATGCGCATCGGCACTGTGCACATCGGAAGTATGATCGTCGCCGGGTGGCGGGGCGTTGCCAACTCGCGTGATCGGGCCGAAGCCGTGGGCAACATCGCTGCCGCTAGCATCGGTAGCGGAATGGGGTTCGTGATCGCTCATAAAAACCTTTTCTCAAAAAAAGCGGTTCAAAATAGATACAGCAGCGGAAACAAAAAGATCCATACGAGATCGACGAAGTGCCAGTAGAGGCCAGCGTTCTCAATCATACCGGCGCGCTTGGAGCCGAGTGTAAAGAGCAGGAGAATCGAAAAGACAATCAGACCGACCAGCACGTGAACGGCGTGAAATCCCGTGAGCAAAAAATACGTGCTAGCCCACATGGTGCCGCCTGGAATGACGGCCGGCAGTTTGAGCCAGGGAAATGTGTCGTTGAGACCGCTGGAGTGGCCGCCGTCTTCACCGTGGCTCCCTTGGCCCGCAGTCGGTAGCGGCATTATTTGATCGGCCACAACAGCCAGATCAAAAGCCTGTTGATCGGGGCTGATTACTAATTGCCGAATTTTCACTAACCGGCGCCGCGCCGACACCTCATCAGGAGTGAGCTTGCTTTCCGGAGTCTCGTCGAGTGCTTTCAAGCGATCAATCATTGCCGGTTCGCCAAGCCTAGCCCGCACCGCTGATCCATAATAGAGGTCGGGTTTTTCAAAGACGCGACTCCGCGGTGACCACGGATAAATACCGTGGTCAAATTTAGCCTTGTACTCATAGCCTTTGATGCCGAGAAAGAGCCCACCCAGCAGGAGCGTGGAGAGCATCCATGCCTTGGCCGCAGCCGTCTTGTTGGCTTTAGCGGATTCAAATGCCAATACAATCGTGACACTGGAACAGATCAGGACGAACGTATTAAAGGCACCAATCGGCTCGCTCAAGTGCACGTGGTGCGGCTTGGGCCAGATCGGTGCACCAAATCGCAGCACGACATAGCTGCCTAAGAGTGCCGCAAAAAACATGATCTCTGTCGACAAAAATAACCACATGATCAGCTTGCCACGCGTCAGCGGCAGGCCGGGTTGGTATTGCAGAACAGGGCCGTGACCGTGGCTGCCGCCATGGTCGTTGTGATCGTGATCGCCATGGCTGTGCGAATCATGACCAGGTGAAAGTGGAATGGCAGAAGTGTTCATGGGCATGTCTGGGGTTACGGGTGTGGGAGTGACGGGGGCTTTAGGGGAGCATTCAATCGCTTGAAAAATATCTTACGGTGGACAACCAAACAGGACCGCCGCCGTGAGCAGTGCTAGTAACGAACCGAGAGAAGTGAGCAGAAGCATGCGGGCTGATGCATCGTCACGACGAATGGCAAAGCGAATGGTGGCCCCGCAATACACGATAGCTGCAACTGCCGCGGCTAGAAAAAGGCGAATGCTCGCAGAGGGCACGGCAAGCACGAGGCTCACCGGCAGCATTGCCAAAGCTGCCGCCAGCGCCTGGCCCGCTGCCCGCAGGCCGCTGGGATCGTCAACAGTGAGCATGCGTAAGCCCGCGCGGGCGTATTGGCTGCGGTAGATCCAAGCGATGGCCATGAAGTGTGGAAACTGCCAGAGGTATAGCACCGTGGCGAGCGCTGCTGCAGTGAGGGTTCCGGCCGCATCCCCGCCAGCCAATCGCTGCGGACCATTGGCGGCCAACCAACCGATGCTCACCGGCAACGCCCCAGCCACAGCTCCTATGGCAGTGTTAAGCGGCGAGACCTTCTTCATGGGCGTGTAGACAACGACATAGATCAGCCACGTTGCCACTGCGGCGGCTGCGGGCTGCCAACCTGACGAAACCGTCACCAGCCCCACGCCGACTGCCAACGACACAGCCGTCAAAGCACTCGCCATCGGCACCGAAAGGCGTCCGGCTGCGATCGGCCGCAGCGCGGTCCGCGGCATGAGCCGATCGGTATCGCGTTCGAGAATCTGATTGGCAATGCTGGAACTGGCAGCGACGAGTGCCGTGCCAACCAGTAGCCAGGTGAGCTGCACGCCAGCAAACGATCGACCCGCAGTCAACCACATCGCCGTTACAACCGTAGCCAAAACCATCAGCGCGATGCGGGGCCGCGTGAGGCGTGAAATATCCGCCATGAACTCCGCTGCTGAAAGAGCAGTGGCGGGCACATCAGAACAGACAGCACTGCGAGAAGATGTGCTCATGCAAGGGCCCTTTCCAATCGTCGCTCTGGGCATCGTCGCTGTGCGTCACTCTCCCACTGCAGGCCACCACTGAGGATCGCCAACACAACGGCCGCACCCAGAATCATCATGCCGAGCACAACGTGCCCCGTGACGACCGCCGCGCCTGTGGCGCTGCGGGCCACAATGGCCTCCGTTGGAACCCACGCACTCGGCAGCCAGCCCGACGGAAAGCCCCAGTTTACGATCCATGCACCACAGCCCAATCCAATCTGACAGGCCACCAGCAGGACGATGGCCAGCGACCACCGCCGCGCTCCTAAAGACCCACTCGACCAACTGCATCCAGCGGCCAGCACCGAGAGCAGGAGCACAGTTGCCGCGCCAATCACATGCAAGGCCACCAACCAATGAAACGTGGCAGGCTCGACAGCGGCATCCAGATGCCGCAGCTGCGCACCGGCTACAAGTTGCACGTAGGCCGCTGTCACCAAGCCGGAAATAACCCACGATCGCGGCAGCGATGCGGCGGTTGAAACGCTCTCGCGTCTGCCCGTCAGCGTGGCAATCGCGGTTGCCACAGCAAAGTAAAGCGGACCGGTGCAGGCATGCACCTTCGCCACTGTTTTGTCATCGAGCAACACGCGGGCACCACCCAGGAGCCCCTGCACCACAACCAGCACCAACGCCGCCACCGCCAGCCAACGTAAGATTGTGTTTTCCGCTCGCAGACTTGCCCCGTTTGGTTTCGCTGTGCCCAACCAAACAAGCGCGACAAGCACCAGCGTTAGCATGCCCACAATGGCACCGAGTAAGCGATGGCCGTGCTCGAGAAACAGATCCCAAGGTCCCCAGAACCATTCAACAAACGGGTAGAAAAACATGTTGTGGCCAAATGTACCAGGCCAGTCAGGCACAGCCATCGCAGCATCGTACGTTGTGACCAGCGCACCGAAGCACAGCAGCACAGCCGTTACGACCACCAGCAAACAGGCAACGACAGGGATTGCTTGCGCTGAACAAACCTGTAAGAGAGGCCCGCGAGTGGTCGATTGTTTCATGGGACACTAGTGCGCTGCAGCAGCGGCCATCGCCGCGGCAGCATTCGGCGGATCGGTCTGCATGAGATAATCCTTCTCTGCACCCGGCACGGAATATTCATACGGCCCGCGATACACAACTGGTTGAAAATCAAAATTGCCGTGGCCGGGTGGGCTCGGCGCCGACCATTCCAGACCGTTGGCATGCCAAGGATTACGACCAGCAATCGGCCCGAAAAACATACTCCAAAAGAAGTTGACGGCAAAGATGATCTGTGAGGTAACCATCCCAATGGCGCACCACGTCATAAAAGCATTTAACGGCTGCAGGTGGTGGAAAGTCTCGTAGTGGTAGGCGTCGGCAAGGCGTCGCGGAAAGCCGACCGCCCCCAGTATGTGCATCGTGAAGAATGTTCCATTTAGGAAAATGAACGTGAGAAAGAAGTGGGCCTTGCCCCAAAACTCATTCATTGTCCGCCCAAACATTTTAGGGAACCAAAAGTAAATGGCTGCCCAGACACCCATGGCCGTACCAGCAAAGAGCACGTAATGGAAGTGAGCCACGATGAAGTACGTGTCGTGAATAAAAATATCGACTGGTGTTGCGGCCATGAAGATGCCCGACAAGCCACCGATAATAAACATTGAAACGAATGAGAGTGCAAAGAGCATGGCGGTCGTAAACTGGATGCGTCCACCCCAGATCGTCCCCAGCCAATTGAAGGTCTTCACGGCACTCGGCAACGCAATCATCATTGTGGACACCATGAAGGTGATACCCAGGGCCGGATTCATGCCCGAGATAAACATGTGGTGACCCCAGACGATGAAGCCCAACCCGGCTATGCCGGCGATTGAATAAACCATCGGCCTGTAACCAAAAAGAGGCTTTCTGGCAAAGCAGGTCAGGATGTCCGAAACCATGCCCATTGCCGGTAGAATCATGATGTAAACGGCCGGATGGCTGTAGAACCAAAAGAGATGCTGCCACAGGAGCGGCTGACCACCACCGGTCGCTGTCAGCGTGTTGTTAACCATATTGCCTTCCGGTGAAAAGAAACCGGTGCCCAACGTGCGATCGGCGAGTTGCATGAAGCCGGCAGCTGTCAGCACCGGCAATGCAAAAGCCTGCAGCACAGCGGTGATGAACATTGCCCAGATCGTCATCGGGAGTCGGAACATCGTCATGCCGGGAGCCCGCATCAGAATGATTGTTGTCATGTAATTGACGCTGCCCAGCATGGACGACACGCCGACCATCGTGAGGCCCACCAGCCAGAGCGTCTGCCCCATACCGCTGCCCGGCGATGCCGCAACGTTTGTGGAAAGCGTTGGGTAGCTCGTCCAACCGCTTGACGCTGCCCCACCTTCCACAAAAAAGCTGGCGCCAAACGCAAAGAAGGCCGGCCACATAAACCAGTAGCTCAACATATTAAGCGTCGGAAATGCCATGTCGTCAGCACCGATCATCAGCGGAATCAGGAAGTTTCCAAACGCACCAGCCAGGATCGGAATGATCACTAAAAAAATCATCACGGTGGCGTGCATCGTAAAGAGCATCGTGTAAAACTCCGGTGACATTTGCCCGCCCTGCTGTGCAAAGAGCTTGCCGAGCACCGGCACATCGGACCACGGCCAAGCAACCTGCCAACGCACGGCAAGGGCCAGCAATCCACCCACCAGAAACCAGAGGAGCGTTGAGAATAAAAACTGCAGTCCGATAACTTTATGGTCTTTGGAAAAGACATACGTTGACAAGAAATCGGCAATGGGCCGTGGCTTGCGAACCGGCAGCAACGTGGCTAGATCGGCAGCCGAGTGCGTGGAGGGTATTGTTGTGGTGCTCATTGAAAATTTCCCGGGGGAATGGTGCTTGGCCTGCGTCGTCTGCCTTATTCAATCCGCGATCGCAACGGCATCCGACGGCTCAGCGACGGGCTGTGTCGACTCTTGTTCGGCATATTTTTTCTCTATCCAACTATCGAAATCTTCGCGTGATTCAATCGTAATATGGCCCTTCATTTTGTAGTGACCCCAGCCACACAATTCGGCGCAGACGATGTCGAATTCACCGGTTTGAGTGGCCTTAAACCAGACCGGTATTTTCATGCCGGGCACCGCATCCTGCTTGATCCGCAGGTTGGGCAGGAAAAAACTGTGCAAGACATCCGCACTCTTAAGCTGCACGAGAATGTCCTCGTCAACCGGCACATGCAGATCGTTCACAATAAATAAATCGTCGGGTGTGCCGAGCATGCCGTCACGACCGGGATACCGCAACCGCCACTCGAACTGCCGGCCAACAACCTCCACCGTCGGCGACATTGCAGGCCGTCGCATCTTGATGTCCGCCCAGCTGTTCATCTGGTAAATCGCCAAAAATAGCAGCACACCTGCCGGCAGGATGGTCCAAACAACTTCCAGCGAGTGGCTGCCGTGGCGGTAGGTCGCAGGCCCTTGAGCATGGGCCGCGTCGTACTTCCATAGAAACCAAAAGAGCAGTCCCTCTGTGACCACAAATACGACGCCGGTCAGCACGAGAATAAACATGAACAGCCCGTCAACCGTCGGACCGTGTTCGGAGACATTCTCTGGCAACCAGATATCAAAAGCAGGAGCAACTGCAAATGTAGCCACGCCCAGCACCGGCACGGCTAAAAATACTAGGCTCCAGATGATTCCCAACAAACGACTGCGCACGGTGCTCTTCTCCAATATTTTATTACTAGAATCTGTCTCGCGCCACCAGCGGCCGATCGGCGCCGAGTTCGCCATCAAATTCATAGGGCAGCGATCGGATGTAGTTGACGATGTGCCAGATGTCCTCGGGTGGAATGGTTCCTTTGCCGGCCGGCATGGGTGCGCCGTTGATGCCGGCGTGGATGCGGTAATACAGATCAAGCGGTCGTCGACCACCGCGGTAAACGCCCTGCCGCAGATTGCGCGGTGGAATGGTTCGTGGTTTCAAGGCGTCACCATCGAGCACACGAGTGAATTTTTCTAGCCAGGCAATCTGCTCCCGATGTTCCTTTAGTTCATCCGGGCTCATGCCGGATGTTTGCGCTTCCTGCGCCCGACGCTCACCGCCTGCTACCTCCTTGTCGGCTTCAACAATTGCCTTGTTCCAATCGTCGTAGTCGTTGGCCTGTCCATCGCCGAGGCCTGTTACACCGTGGCACTTTACGCAGTTGGCTTTTTCACCATAGAACAGCGCACGTCCTTTGGCGATTGAATCCACCAACTCAATATCCGCAGGCATGGGAGGGACAGCGATTTGAGCTGCGCTAGCCCCTTGCCATTTTGCAGCAGCAACCGCCAGCGTCTCGGTCACGAGAAACTCTCGCGTCTGCGGCAGCTTTCCAGCGGCGTCATCATCGAGCTCAAAGAAGGCCCGCATCAAGGAGAGCTCTGTTTCTCCTCGCATGCTCAGATATTTTACATACTCCGCCAGAGCGTCAATCTTCGCAGCGCTGAGCAGCGCAAAGGACGGCATGGATGTGCCGGCAATACCGTTGTGCAGGATGCGCAAGAGATCGGCATGCGTTGGCTTGTCGGCTCGCTCGGTGCTCTTAAACTTAAAAACACCCGGCCTGTAGTCACGCGGATAGGGATTGAGAAAGGCCGATGTGGGCCCGAGGCCGTCGCCGGTAATGCCATGACAATGGGCGCAGTGCTCACGATAAAGACCGTTCTTTCGTCCCACGATGTCGCTGCGAACAGGGCCGGCAGCCAGCTTGAGCTTTGCTGCATCAAGCCCCATCTCCGGGAGCGTGGCGGGCTCATCCGGCGTGCCAAACATCGCCAGCAACACCGTCGAGACCTGCTCTTCTTGTTGCGTTGTGAGATGCTGCTTGGTGGCCTCTACCATATTGAGACGAAAATAGGCCGGCGGCGTGGCGCCACACCCGAGAGTGAACGCGAGAGCGAATACGAGAGTGAACGCTCGCCAAACGCCACCATAGTGCGCTTGAAACAACTGCTGGCCGCGGTCAGTGCCTGCGAAAGGTGGCGTCGTCAAAACGTGCATGGCAGGGGAAAAAAACATTTTATTTTGTGAGAAAACGCTGGTGAGAAAACGTGTCGGGTGTATCTGCCGAAAGGTGGTGGAGACTCTCATTTGGGGGCGGGGGGATTAAATTCCAATGGCCGACACAGGAACGTCGATGGCGCCAATATCTTTCACTTCATCGGGCTCCAACTGAATCTGGAATCGGCCTTTGGGAGTCCATTTGAGTTCCTTTTTTTCAAGCCCCAGCGCGCCGCTAGGGCCAGTCGCGCGTTCGTGCCAGACTTGAAACTCGATGGCTTCACCGGCAGGCAAGGCGGGAATCGTAAACGATCCATCGGCTCCGCTGACGGCAACGTAGCCGTCTTTACGAAACACCGCATAGCACTTCATCCAAGGATGAATGTTGCAAGTGACCATCGTTGGCAGTCCTGTCTCTGCTGCGGGCTTATAGATCGTGCCTTGCCCTGAGGGAATAAGCTGGTTGAAGCTGGAACCAGAAATATTTGTATTGTGGCCGATCGGGTCGCTGTTGTGTACATCGATGGGTTGGCCCACCCGCGCTGCAAACACCGGAGCCATGAACTCGCATTGTTTTTGGTCGAACATCAGCGGAGTTTCGGGCGGCAATGCTTCTTTGACTCGGGTCGTTTTCCGTGCAAAGACAACGACATTGGCCAAACCTTTTGTTGAGGGATCGACCAGCAGCGAGCGATCGACCAACTGCATGCCGCCTTTCGCACAAACCTCCGTGTCTTTATCGATGACAAGAGCCTTGGGCGTGGGGGAGGTGCCGGCAAAAATAAATCTTCCCGTCAGCGTGCCCCAGCCAGTACCGGTTGCGGCTGCTGTCTGCGATCCCTGCGTCGTGGCAACGCTCTCGAGCGTTGCCCTTATCTGCAAAGCAGCTTGCACGTCGGCCTCTGGAGCCGGAAATCGATTTTCTGCACAGCCGACAGCGAGAAGCAGGCACAGCGCAGCCAAGCAGATGGGCTCTTTGCCAATGCTCAGACCACACAGATCATTTTTTAAAAAGGTTGGCATCAAGAACCATTTCTCCAAGGTCGTTATCACCGCCTGCCACCTTTACTTTTTTTCTACCTTTGGCAATTTTTTCGGCCTTGCCGCCAACGGTAACCTCACCGATGTAGCCGGCCTTCTCGTGCCAGAATTGCAGTTCGATTTCACCGGCAGGAACACTTTTAATCTCGAATGTTCCGTCCGCCTTGGAAACTGCTCCGTAGGGGTTGGGCCGTACCAACAGCCACGACTTCATCCAGGGATGAATGTTACAAGTGACTTGCGCAGGGATCGCCTCTTCGCTGGCAAAGGTCAGCGCTGACTCTCCACCGCTGGGAATCAGATTATTCGAAGGCGGATTCTTAATCGTTGCCACGTTGCTATTGTGGCCGATGGCATCGGAGTTTTTGATGATCAATTGCTGGCCAACCTGCACAAAGGCAACGTGCGGCTCAAAGCGGCACCCGGCATTGTTGAGCACCACTTTTTCGCTTTTTGCCGAGGCAGCCAGATCGGGGTGCACCTTGATGCCTTTATCGCGCACAAAGACCACAACATTTGCTACGCCCTTGTCGGCGCCCACAACCAATTCTTCGTTTTGCAGTTTGTGTTTCCCGCAGACTTCAATATCTTTGTCGGCCTTGAGTTCGACAGCCAGCGGTGCATCACCACCAAAAACGAATGTACCCTTGATCGTGCCCCACTCATCGGCGAAAGCGGCAGCACTTGCGCCAGCCATCATCAAAACGGCAGCCACTAGCATAGGCACCCAAAGCATGGGCACGCACAGGCCCTTCGAAAAACGAACTGTTGATGCAGTCATGACTCTCTCCAAAGAATAATCTTTCACAGGCATTTCGCTCACTTATAGTTTAGTGCGACTCCGGAACGGCGGGAGTCGCGTGGCGGCAAAGAGGCCGTTGGGGCTTGTTTTTCTGAAACCAAACTCTTTGGCTGAACGGCAGCACGAGGCTGCTCTTCCGGCAGTGGCTGTTTTTGAGACTGGCTGGGGGCAGCCTCAGCGGGAGTCGCTGGCTGTTGTTTCAAGTAGGCCTCGAGAGAAAGATTTTTCTTGGCAAATGCATCAAAATGCATGAGCAAATCGGTCAATGCATCGATCTGCTGCTCGCTCGATCCGGTATAAAGACTCTGGCTGACAGGTTTATCAAACGGGATATTGACCGGCATGCCCGTGTACGGCAAATACCGCTTGGGATTAGCGATCCAGCCGTGCACATAATCCGACTGGAGCCGCTGGTGGACGCGCTCCAATTGCGGCGCTAAGGCTTTGGGATTGCCCGGCGGTGCATAGCTCCCGACCAAATGGCATTTCACGCAGTAATTGTTGTTGGTGATGATTCTCAGTGCACCTTCTAAATGACCGGGATGGGAGGCCTCGGTTGCAGCCAGCGAACTCTCGTCCAGACGGGGTTCGTACACCGATGGGTAATCAGCTCCATCGACCGCCGCAAAATAGCTAACCAAGGAGGAGGCTTCTGCCGACTGAAAATTAAATTTTGGCATCCGCAGCACGGCCGCAGGACGGATGGCGTGAGGCGCCAAGAAGAATTTGTACAGCCACTCAGACTGCACCTTGCGCCCTTCGCCCACGAGCGAAGGTGGCAACCAACCCCAAGCATCATCCCCCTTGACGTTAGGATTGATCTGCTTTTCATCGGCAATCACAACGGGAAATAGAAGTTTGGCCAAATCGCCGCCGCGGGCCGGGTAGTGGTGGCCGGCACGCAATGCATCCTCTGGAACCAGCATGTTTTGTGCCCCCACTGGGCGTGCCTCGCCATCAATAAGTGCATCGCGCCAGAGCATGAATGGTCGATGGACAACTGCCTCGGTATCGCCGTCTTCGATCGGCACACCATCCTCGTCAACCAACTGCGGCTTGCCTGTTTGCTCATTGAGCACCGACATGCCAACGAGAGAGGCCCCACGGCGGCCCTGCTTATCCGTCACAAGCGATTGGGCAACTTCCTGCTGCGTGAAATGCGGGGAAAGGAACGGGTAGTCGACCACACTCGGGGCGGGGCCGAGCGATTCGGGCTTGTAGCGAATATCCCAACGATCCATTGCCAGAGTATGGCAGCCGCCGCAGTTGTATTGCTCTGCCACTACGAGCCCCTTCTGGCGGGCCGCCTCGCGCGGCGTTGGCTGGTAGATGAATTGGGGAGCGGGCGGCTCCGCCACCAATCCCAGTACAAATGTCATCACGGCTTCGCGCTGCTTGTCGTCAAAAGGAAACTTCGGCATCCGGTAGCGTTCGTTGTAGCTTTTATTTTCCGTCTTTTTGTAGTCGTAGCTGCGCGGAGCCCGCAGCTTTTGCCAGAGAAATCCTTCTCGGTCGTGGGTTAATAATTTTTCGAGAAAATAACCGGTGTCAGAGTCGACCGATTCGGGAGTCACATGCGCTGCATGCCCTGAGTCTGCTATGGCGTAAGCCAATTCGGGAGCGAGTGGCTCGTCCTTGATCTCTGGTGTTGGGATCTCTGGCGATGGGATCTGCGATGGCGAAGCCGGAGATTTCTCAGTGTGCGGATCGACTGGTGCCGACGCTGCGTGCGATGCTGGCGCCGTGGCCGTGCCGTGCTGAATCACTCCGTGATGGCCATGACCAGCGGCAGACGCAAGCTGCTTTGTGACCAAGTGAACAACCTGTTCAAACGCAATCTTGGACGATTCTTTCCGTCCCCAATCGGCCAATGCCGCGCCGGCTGCTTTGGAATCTTCAAAACCGGGAATGTGGTGGCACGATGCACACGCCAACTTGGCAATGGTCTTTTTACCAACGTAGTTGAGCAGAATAGCGTCACGCTTTCCCTCGTTCGTTCCCGTTCCTGCTCCCATGCCATTGAGCATCTGCTCGTCGCCTTGGATCGCCGTTTGATCGGCGCTCAGACCGTTTTTGAGTATTTCTTGGGCTCGCGTGGCTGGAAACCGGTCTTTTAAATACATCATGGCCAGTTCGTTTGTGGCCGCACGCTCCTCGCTGGTGAGCGAGTTGGCAGCGGGAACATCTGTTGGCTTCCAGTCTTCAACGGACCCGAGCAGATACAGCGTTGCATCAGCCGCCGGATCGCTGAGGCGTCCATCGGCCAGTGCAACTGGCTCCAGTAATACATTCGGCATGAGAGTGCTTGGGTGGTAACGGGCCGGCTCACGTAGCCAGCTGTAGAGCCATTCTTGGCCCTGCGGATGAGAGGCGACCTTCGCCCCGATGCGCGAAAGATTTGGGCCGTGGGTGCTGACCGCCTCGGGAAAGTCGGCATGTTGGTGGCAGGCCAAACATCCGCGCACCTGCACCACCTTTTTGCCACGCTGGACATCGGCAACGGCAGTGATATTGCCGTAGGGCTCAACGTATTCAAAGGGCCGACTCGCGTTGAGTAGATAGGCAATCATTGAACGAATTTCGATCGGTTCGTAGCGTTGCGATTCCTCCAACCCCTTGCCAGAGAGATGCTCCCACAGCCCGAAAAAACGCGGCATTTTTGTCGTTGGACGGAAGTCCTGCGGATTGCGAAGCCACGCATAGAGCCAGCCAAAGCCAACCTTGCTGGCAACATGATTCAGGCTTGGCCCCACCTTGGGAAAGTGACCCGGCGTTTCCGGCTCCTTTAAAAGCGCTGAGAGCTGATGAGACCGCGCAGAGAGTTTGGCATTTTTGCTAGCGGCATCGCGCTCAATGGTGTCATGCAAACGCTCGCGGGCCTGCTTGCCATCTGGGCTTGATCGGACGTCCGAGACCCAGCGTTCGACAGTTGGCCCCAACTCTTTGAGGCCGGGATCTGCTGCAATGGCTGCGGCCACTTCGGGGTAGTTAGGAGACAGCCGCAGATCGGGGCCAATCCGTTTGTCTGGACCGTTCCAGCCGTTGATTTCATGACAGCCGTAACAGCCGTACTGGCGGATCAGATGGTAGCCCTCAACCAGCTTGGCCGCCGGCGGCTCTGGAAAACGCTCACTGGGCTCCAAGTCGACGACCTGATGGTGGCACTTCAAGCAACTCGATTCCTCGAACCGCTTTGACTGCATGGGGTAAATCCAGTGGTGGTTATTGGACCAGCGATGATCATCGTGCCACTGGTGCGCCTGCTTGGGAGTGTTGGGCGTGTGCGATGACCACTGAAAGCTGGTTGCACTGCCCTGCCCCTGATGGCAGCTGGTGCACCCAAATGTCTGCATGGGATGCGGGCTGGAGGAGCCAACAAAAAGATCCAGACGCGGATGGGTGGAATACGGCTGCGGCACACCGCGACGCACAACGATCTCCAGCGGCTTCCCCCAGACGGGTGTGTCCACAAGAGAGGTAACTGCCACGGTACGGGCCAGCACCTTGCTGCCCGCAATGGCAACCAGTACGTCACCGCTGATAAAACCGGCCGCCGCCGCAGGAGACTCGGGCATCACAACGCTGACTGTAGAATCATCGCGGCGAAAAAGACCTGTCTGGGCGAGATGAAATCCGTAGAGCTTTTCCAGCTGAACATTTCCGTCACCCGGCAACGCAGACCCCTCTAAAACAGCAGCGGCGTCGACAGAAGTCGGCGTGGCCAGTGAGAGCGTGAGCGTTTCGGCTTCGCAATACGCTGGCTCCGTTGGAGATCCGGGAGCTGACTTGTCCATTCCCTTGTGACAGGTCGTGCAGCGGTCAAAGCGAGCAACTTCCCGAAAATTATTATTGATCGTGAGGTTTGGCAACCAAATCTGGTCAATGCGCAGGGGACTGTTAAAGGCGTCGAGCACCGGCAGTTCGAGTAAAGACTTACCGAGGTTTGGAGCCCGCTCCTTCAGCGTCTTGGCCAAGAGCAGCAGTTTCTGGCGGTGGTCGGCAAACTCTTTGGCAGCCGCATCTTCGCTGCTGGTCATTTCCTTGAGGCTTGACTCCAGCAACTTGCGATGGGTGGTGGCCGTTTGGTTGTCCAGAACGGCCTGATTGACGACCGCACGCTTGGCATCAGCCAAGGCCAAAAAAGAGTCGAGCTTATCTTGAGTCGCATCGCTGGCGACGGCTAACTCATAGTCGGCGCGGAATTTATCGAGTTCAGCCTTGCGCAGCTTAAGCTTTCCAGCCAATAGATTCTCGCGAAACCTCGCCCGCTTGGCGATATCGCGAAATCGCTCCAAGAGATCGCCTCTCAAAGCCAGTCGCTCGACGGGGTCGGTCTGTTGCTTGAGCACATCAATGTCGACCTGCGCTCTGTCGGCCGCTTCCACATCAGCCTCAACTGTCCGCACCTGCGTGAGAAAAAGATCCGCCAGGGCCGGTTCAATATCGGCTCGACGGGCGCTGGCCACGGCGACGCTTAACGCCTGAGAGCGTTCCTCATAGGAACGCGAGTCTTGCTCGTCAACCTGTGCGGCCGCCGACCAGGTTTCTAAAGCCCGAAATTCACGCTGGTATTTTTTCCAGGGGCGGTTGTGATCGACCGCCAGCATGACAACCGTGGACACCAGCAACAGCACGGATGTCACGGCGAAAACAACGTGCAGAACCTTGAGATTGCGCCAAGTTTGTTCGGTGGCAGGCATGAAGCGTGGCTCGCAAAAGACTCTTCGGAATCGACCTTAGAAGTTCAAAGAAATTTCTGGAATGCTGATGATGTACTTCAGATTCAGCGTCCACCGCAGCACCATCTTGAGTGGCAGCGTGAACATCAGCAGCATCAAATTACTCATCACCATGTATCGAATAAAACCCATCTGTGCATAAAATTTTCGGAAAACCGTGACTGCCAGAAGCGGCGGCAACAGCAGCAGATAGGCACCCATCACGACCAATCCTGGGGCCTCCCGTAGCAGGATCGTTCCAACCTGCGTGAGCACGCTGGCTCCAGCTGGGGCCAGCGGCAGCGGTCGGTCAAACAGGCCCACCCAAAACATCTGCGGCAGGTCAACGTTGTTGAGCACCTCAACTTTGTACGGGCTCCAATATTCAAATGGGCCGAAAAAGTTCCAGTTTGGACCGCGGAGAAATGTGCCCAAAATGATCAGCGTGATCCAGAGCTCAAAGAATCCGAATTGGTAGACAAGATAGCTAAACTTTCGCTCTTCAATCGAATAGTAACCGTTTCCCTTTTTGTTGAAATCGATATACGGCAACGCCATCAGGCCGAAAACAACCAAGCTCGGTAAAACCACGCCGGCATACCACGGATCGAAGTAGACGAGCATTTCCTGCAAACCGAGAAAATACCACGGTGCCTTGGAAGGATTGGGGGTTTTCACGCTGGAGGCCGGCTCTTCCAGCGGGGCCTGCAAAAAAATTGCCCACACCAGCAGCAACGCCGACACCGCCACCATGCAGATCAATTCCGTGTAGACCAAATCGGGCCAGACGAGCACCTTTTCGTCGTTCAGCTTTTCCATCGGTGGCAGGCCCTGCTTGATTCTCTCGTCATTGACGACGGCTTGGCTGGTGGCCAGCCATGTGAAGAACGCCAGTAGAAAAACAAGCCCCACGATCGGCACGTTGTCGGGCTTCATCACGATCGAGGCAAAATTTTCGTCCGCCATCGACAGGCCCATGATCACGAGCATCGCATTGAGGATCGTCCATGCCACCATTGGCTGCACGAAGAATTTTCGCAGGATAAACAGCATGGAAAAGAGAGCTGTGGTGCCCAGCGTGTAGTTCACAGGCCCCGACAACGCGTTGACCAGATTGCGGACCATTGGCGGAAGCGCTGGCACTAATTCAGCCGAACCCGACAGAGCAAGACTCGCCAACACCAGCATCACACCGGAGAACACAAGCCAACACACCACCCAGCCGACCTGCTTTTTGGACTGCCAAAGAACGAAGGCTGCGACGGCGTTCATGATCGCCACGCTGATGTAGTAGGAGCCCAAGAAGCCCGCTACGTCTTGCAGAAAAAGTCCGTTTGAATGCATGGGATTTGAAACTACAGCGGCCCGCTAATGCCGCCGTCCTTTCTCACACGCCAGAAATGAATGGCCATAAGGAGTGCGGCTGCCAATGGAATGGCGATGCAGTGCAGCACATAAAAGCGATTGAGCGTTTCCTCACCCACAAACCGGGCCCCGAGCAAGCCAAACCGCGCATCAGAACCATCGGTGATCATGTCGATGCCGCCAATCGTGAGCAACTGCTGACCGGGACCTTCGTAACCCAAGATCGGCGTGGCACGGGCCATGTTCGAGCCTACCGTGATGGCCCAGATCGCCAACTGATCCCACGGCAACAAGTAACCGGTGAACGAGAGCAAAAGCACGAGCAGTAACAAGATGACACCGATCACCCAATTAAACTCGCGTGGCGGCTTGTAGCTACCGGTCAGAAAGACTCGATACATATGCAGCCACGTTGTGATCACCATCGCGTGCGCAGCCCAGCGGTGCAATTCACGCAAGATGCCGAGGCTCGTCACATCGCGGAGCGCAAGAATGTCGTTGTAGGCCCATTCAAGCGTGGGACGGTAGTAGAACATCAGCAGCACGCCGGTGACGGTTTCCACCAGAAATAGAAAGAACGTCACACCGCCCATGCACCACGTGAACGAGAGAGCGATACCCTGTTTTTTAATCGACACCGGATGGAGATGCAGAAAAAAATTGGTCAACATCACCACAATGCGATTGCGCCGATCAAGCGGCATCGGATGGCGGAAGATGCTCTTCCAAATCTGTGAGTTACGGATGGTTTCGCCGATGGCCATAGAAGAAAAGCAGTTGTTGATGTGGACGAAAAAGTTGCCTGCGGTACCGAGTGGATTTGTTAGTTTAGTTCTTTTTAATTGGCATCATTGGCATGGACTATCGAGGCAAATCGCTGACCCTCGTGCAGCGCTAGGCAGGAATGTACGACTCCGGATCGGCCCATTGGCCAAGTTCTTCGTGGAAAGTTTTGCTTTTGTCGATTTCAAGTTGCCCATCGTCAGCTAGGTGAACGGCATAGCGTTCGAGCGGACGAGGGGCAGGGCCTTCAAAGTTGACACCGTCCTTGTAAAAGCCACTCCCGTGACACGGGCACTTAAATTTTTGTTCCGCCTCCAACCAGTTGGGCGTGCAACCTAAATGGGTGCAAACCGTCTTGAGGGCGTAGATTTGCTGCTGTCCCTGAAATTCGTTGTTGACGACCCAAACGCCATACTGAGCCACAAATTTTGTCTCGACTTTTCCAGCCGGAAAACCTTCTTTGGCGCCAACCTTAAAACGACTCGGTGGCTCTGCAAGCACGTTGGGAAACATAAACCGGGCCAGCCCCAGTGTGAATAAACCACCGGTTACAGAAAGCGTTGTAAATCCAATTGCCATGAAAGAACCGACCGCTAATTCAAGAAAACCACGGCGATCCTCGACGCCAGCCGCAGGCTTCTTGGCCTCCGGCTTGATCGGACGCAGCGGCGCGGGCGGCGCTATCCGAGCAACGGGCGCCGCTTTGGAAGCGACGGCATCGGCCGCACTATTTTTCTGCCGTTGGACAGGCCTTGGCGGTGCATCGGACTTACTCACTGGCCCAGGCTTGAGGCCTGCGCGTGCTGCTGCCAGAATACTCGCTGAATCGAGCTTCGCAGCTGGCTTAGCAGCGGCCGGCTTGGCAACCGCTGCCTTCGCTGCTGTCGGCTTTAAAGCCGCTGCCGCCGGCTTCGGTTTGTTGTCTGCTGCTAGTGGCGGCTGAACCGGGGTGGCCGTTGCATTGTTGGCTCGCGCCAGTGCCATAATCTCAGCGATGCTGGGCCGACCGCCAGCGCCCGCAGGCTTACCGGCTGCGCCCGCTGATTTGGCCGCTGCTGACGAGGCATTTGACGAGGCTGGAGGGGCAGGCTTAACAACGGCCGCAGCAGCATCCAGAGACGCAGACTCCGCGGCGTCCAGTTTCTCGGCACCGTCGGCAATGGTGGGTGTTTGTGCCGCTACAGGCACAGCTGCGCCCTTTTCAGCTCGGGCAGCTGCAAGCATCTCGGCAACCGATAGTCTCTTTTTTTCAGCCATTCAATCGTCTCCGCGACTGCGCATACCAGAGCGACCTACTCGCAACTCGCTAGAAATAAGGTTGTAAAAGGCTTCTCTCCAAGCGGGGATTTAAGTTCGTGAAGTTTTTCACGAACTACCCTTAACTGTATCGTTTACGGCAATACTGTCAACGTCGGCTGCCCCAGTGAACAGCGAAAAGACTCTCCTTCTTTTCTGACGCAATCTTTTCACTGCGGTGGCCCCTGCAACGGCCGGTGTTGCTGGTGCCGACGGTCGATCTTGGCTGAGAAATCGGCGACCGTGGCTTCACGGGCCGCTTGAACATGCTCCACTGGAAACGCCACAATTCCTCACCTCACCCCATAGAAGGAAAAAGCCCATGACCCAATCCCGTCGCGTTCTGGTTATCGGCTCCGGTGGGCGCGAGCACGCGATTGCTTGGAAGCTGGTTCGCGACGGCGCCGAGGTGTTGGTGGCGCCGGGCAATGCCGGCACAGCTGCGATTGCCGAAAATGTGCCGCTGACTGGTGATGATATTCCTGCGTTGGTGGCGTTGGCGCAGAGTCGAGCCATTGATCTGACGGTCGTCGGCCCAGAAGCGCCGCTCGTAGCCGGGATCGTTGATGTGTTTACGGCAGCGGGCTTGCGCATCTTTGGCCCCACGGCAAAGGCCGCACAGCTGGAGGGTAGCAAACTTTTTTGCAAACAGATCCTCCATCGAGGCGACGTGCCGACAGCAATGTTTGAGGAGTTTCGCTCGATTGCACGAGCACGCGAATATCTGCTCGCACGAGAAGACGTTCCGGTTGTTGTAAAGGCTGACGGCTTGGCTGCTGGCAAGGGTGTTTTTGTTTGCAAAGATCGCAGCGCAGCAGTTGCAGCCCTTGACACACTCAGCAGCGATCCACAATTCGCGACAGCGACCACGGGCATCCTCATCGAAGAACGGCTCGACGGCATCGAGGTGAGTGTGATGGCCATCACCGATGGGCGCACGATCATTACCCTGCCACCGCTCCAAGACCACAAGGCTGCCTACGATGGCGACGAGGGGCCAAACACCGGCGGCATGGGAGCTTACTGCCCAACGCCATTCGTCGACTCCGAACTCCTGACAGAGATTGAGTCTCGCATTCTTGTGCCGACAGTGCATGCACTGCGCCGCGCCAAGGTGCCCTTTCAGGGAGTGCTCTACGCAGGGCTGATGCTCACCGCCCAAGGGCCAAAAGTACTGGAATTCAACGCTCGTTTTGGTGATCCAGAGTGCCAGTCGCTCTTGGTGCGCCTCGAGTCCAGCCTGTTAGAATTATTCGACGCTGCAACGGATCGTCGCCTCGACTCAGTGGAGCCACCCGTGTGGTGCGCCGGGGCCAGTGCGACGGTTGTGATGGCGGCCGAGGGCTATCCTGGCCCGATTGAAAAAGGTCGTCCCATTCGTGGACTTCTCGCTGCAGCGGGCGTTGCTGGCGTACAAGTGTTTCATGCGGCAACTCGAAGCGTAGCGGGAACCGTTGTCAGCGACGGTGGCCGGGTGCTTGCTGTGACCGCGCTGGGCGACTCGCTTGCCAAGGCCAAGCTACAGGCCTATGCAGGTGTCCGAGAGATCCGCTGGCAAGGTGCGTGGTGCCGCAAGGATATCTCCGACAAGGCGCTGGCATTTGAGTGGGCAGCGGCAGCCGATGCTTTTGATCCTGATGGGGTTCCTGACTCAATCGCCACCGATGCCGGCGGTGACACCATGCTGGGGGTCGGCCAATGAAACTCCGCGTTGGCATCGTTGGACTCGGCAACCAGTGGGAGGCTCGTTACTTGCCGGCGCTGCGCGCGTTGGCAGACCGCTTTGAGGTGCGGGGGATCTGCGAGCAGGTGGCTCATCTCGCCCAGCGCGCTGCCACCGAAATTGGCACGACTCCCGTCGATGGCTTTCGTGCGCTTGCCGCACGCGACGACGTTGATGCACTGCTCTATCTCTCCGACCAGTGGTATGGTGCTGCGCCAATTTTGGCAGCCTGCGATTTTGGTAAGGCCGTCTATTCAGCTATTTCACTGCCATTTGAGCCAGAAGAGGCGCATCTGCTGCGACGCCGCGTTGAGGAATCCGGCATCGCATTCATGGCCGAACTACCGCGGCGGCACGCTCCAGCCACCGTGCGGTTGAAGGAACTAATCGCTACGCGGCTGGGCGCTCCAAAAATGCTCTTCTGCCACCGGCGCATTCCCTTTTCGAGCAGCCCTACCGCCACCCCGCCACGCGACCGCGCCAGTGAGGCTCGCGATCTTATGGAACTTGTCGATTGGTGTCGCTACGTCGCCGGCGTTGAAGCCACCAGCGTGATTGCCGTTCGGCATGCAGAGACACCGACCAGCGAAACCGACGACTACCAGATGATGAGCCTCGATTTTACTCATGGCGCAGCACCCGGCAACGGGCCCATCGCTCAGATCAGTTGTGGTTACTACATACCGCGTTGCTGGGAGGAGGCCGTCGGCTTCCGCCCGCCAGCCGCCCTCCAGGTGGCATGCGAAAATGGCATCGCTTTTGTCGATCTACCGACCAGCTTGGTGTGGTTCGACACTGCGGGGCGTCACCAGGAGTCGCTCGAAAGCGACCGACCGGTGGGCGAGCACATGCTCGTGCAATTCCATCGCAAGGTGACAAGCTTGCTGCGCCATGTCAGTGGCCTCGACGACACCCTGCGTGCGTTGCAGATCGTGCAGGCTGCTGCCACAAGCCAGAGCGAGGGTCGCCGCGTGCGACTGCTCGACTAACGGCCTAACGCTCGCAACCGTAACGCTCGCAACCGTGTCAGGAAGCGAGGTCAGGAATCGAGTGCCGCCACCACTAAATCGCCGATTTCCTTCGTGCCGTAGCCCATTTTCCCGGCCGACTGGCTGCGCATCTTTGTGCCGGTGATGTGGGCCACCGCCCGATCGATTCGTGCCCCGGCCTGCGCGTGGCCAGTGTGCTCCAGCAACATGGCCATGGCGTTGATCGCGGCGATTGGATTGATCTGATTGGTACCGGTGTACTTGGGTGCGCTGCCTCCCATCGGCTCAAACATGCTCACCCCGCCCTTGTCGGGATTGAGATTTGCGCCGGCCGCCACACCCATGCCGCCCTGCAGAATGCCGCCCAAGTCGGTAATGATGTCGCCGAACATGTTGGTGGTGACAATCACGTCGTAGGCATCTGGATTTTTAACCATCCACATGCAGCAGGCATCGACGTGGTTGTAGTCCGTTTTGACATCTGGATATTCCTTTGCCACATCCTGGAACGTGCGCCACCACAAATCGTGGCCGAATGTGAGGACGTTGGTTTTGGCAACCAACGTGAGCGTTTTCTTCGGGCTGTTGCGTTTTCGCGTAAATTCAAACGCCCAGCGAATGCACCGTTCGCATCCCTTCCGGGTGTAGATCGCCTGCTGCACTGCCACTTCATCAGGCGTGTCTTTTTTGAGGAAGCCACCGACGCCGCAGTAGAGATCTTCAGTGTTTTCACGCACCACGACAAAATCAATGTCGGCCGGACCGCGCCCGGCCAGCGGCGTTTCCACACCGGGCAACAATTTGACGGGCCGCAGGTTGATGTACTGATCGAGTTTAAACCGTAGATCCAAAAGCAGACCCTTTTCCAGAATGCCGGGGGCAACCTGCGGGTGGCCAATGGCGCCGAGAAAGATCGCGTCTTTTGAACGCAGCAGATCGAGGCCTCCAGGGGGAATGATCTCGCCTGTTCTTAAATAACGGTCACCGCCCCAGTCGAGCATCTCCACCGCAAACGAAAGGCCGTCTATCTTTGCGGTGGCCTCAAGCACCTTCATCGCCTCAGCGGTGACCTCAGGCCCTGTGCCGTCTCCCGGAATTGCGGCTATCAAAAGTTGCCGTTCAACTTGACTCGTCGAGCGTTGACTCGTCGAGTGTTGAGTCGTCGAGTGTTGAGTCGTCGAGTGCGATGCCAATTGCTGCCTATCAGTTGTTACTAAAGTTGAGTTGTTTTCCGGACTTCACGCCAAGGGGATTTTTGACGAATCGTTGGCGACAGGATTCGCAGAGATCAAACCGCAACGAACGGGCGCCGTCATCAACGAATGAAACTTCGTCCCCTGCATCCAGTCGCTGCAACAACTCCTGCATTTCTTCCAAGTGGTCATCGTCAGCGGCACTGCAATCGACGGCACAACAGTCGTCCACCGTTGCGTCGTCAATGGCTGGAAATATCTCGATTTTCATGACGTGGCGCACTTCCATCTGCGCATTGATCGGGCGTTTGCATGCATCGCATGAGTAGTGAAGCATCGGTCATCCTCCGCAAACTTTCGGTTGGTGATGCTGGCGTTCTGCGAGCATCAGATTTTTGCTTGTGCAGGCGTTTGATCCTGCATATGGTTACATGCATGAGTGTGACCGCTAACCTCGGTGAAGGCAAGTGTTGAGCAGGCGACTTTCTGAGAAGTTTTTCTGGTACGACTGTGCCGGGCAATGGCGGGGAGCAGGGGATTTGGCACAACCCCAGTCGACCGACTAGAATTACCGACAACAGTTTGCAAATCCACCCTCGGGGAAAATCTGATGCCATCCGGTCTTGCGCTCAATGCTCTACCGATGCCCGGATCCCTGACCCTCAGCGTATTAGTGCTGAACCGTTCGTTTGTGGCAGTGCACATCACAAACGTTCGTCGGGCCATCACGCTGCTTTTTCGGCACTTGGCCGAGGTTGTGCACATCGAGGAGGGGCAGTTTGCCGCTTATTCTCTCGATTCGTGGCGCGAACTTTCAGCCTTGCAAGGGGAGTTTCGAACGCCCGAAGCCGATTGGGTGCAGGCTGTGGGATATGAACTCCAAGCGCCGCGTGTCATTCGCTTGGTGTCGTGCGATCGCGGGCCACGACAGGGCCTGCGTTTTAACAGACGCAACGTGTTTGCCCGGGATGGCAATCTCTGCCAATACTGCGGCAAGCACTTTCCGACCAGTGAGCTATCGCTCGATCACGTTGTGCCCCGCAGTCGCGGCGGAAATACCAGCTGGGAAAATATTGTCTGCGCGTGCGTGGCCTGCAACGTCCGCAAGGGCGGCCGTACCCCACAGGAGGCGCGGATGCAGATGATCCGTCAGCCGTTGAAGCCCAAGCGCAGCCCACTGCTTTCGAATAAGCTAGGCAATCCGAAGTATCAAAGCTGGAAGAGCTTCGTGGACACTGCCTACTGGTTGGTTGATCTGCGGTGAGTTAAGCGGGCGCTTGACACCCATGCGGATCCCAGACAGATCCCCATCAGAGAAATCGGGATCTGTCTCGCCAAACAAGCGTCTACCGCTGTAACGGGAAGCATGTGCTGAGGCCGTTGCTCAGCACAGTGGATCCTTCTTTTCCGTGATCACCGGGCACTGCGGCGACATTTCAGCGTTGAGTTGCGTGAACTCCTTCCACTCTTCCGGCAGGTTGTCTTCGTGGAAAATTGCCTCCACTGGACACTCCGGGACGCACGCCTCACAGTCGATACACTCGTCAGGGTGGATGTAGATCATCTTATCCCCCTCGTAGAAACACTCGACCGGACAAACGACCACGCAGTCTGTGTATTTGCAACCAAAACATGGCTCAGCGACAACGTGCGTCATGCTTAAAAACTCCTTGCGTAAAAAACGGTGTGGAAAGCCATCGGGGAAACAAGCCCGGGGCAACGTTTCATCAAATCTGCCTGCGCGGAATCCTAGGGGGATCGCCGTACCCTGTCAACGAATGAGGGATCGGCTTGGCGAGCCACTTTTCTTCACTCCGGGTGACTGACATTGGTGCTGCCCCCCAAACGGCCCTATAATTCGTCGAGGATTCGTCGAGAATTTTGGCGAGCCGGGGCAGAAAATGAATTGTTTTCTCGGTTAATGGACATGGCTTCCCGCTTTGAATTGCGGTGGCTCTGTCGGTCTAGAAGGGTGGCTGCGTGACCGCTTCCAACTCCCCCCAGTCAACATCCCAGCCAGCGGTCGTTTGCGCGCCCGATGACCAGGCGTTGCTAGAATCCTGTCTGGCCGCAAAGCCAGGGGCGTGGGATGAATTTGTGGGCCGCTTTGCCGGATTGCTCGCCTACGTCATTGAACGCGTTAGCAGTCAGCGACAACTTTCCCTCCCATCTTCTGATCGTGATGACCTCGTCGCAGACGTTCTTGTCGACCTGCTCAAAAATGATGCCGCCGCGCTGCGGGCATTTGCCGGAAAATCGAGCCTGCCCACTTATTTGACCGTGATCGCCAGAAGAGTGGCCGTGAGATCGATGGTGCTTGCAGCCAACTCAAATCGTAAGGTGGGGTCACTGCGTGATGGCACTGCTCCGCTGATGGATGGCACACAGCAGCATGCTCGCGTCGAAAGGCACGACGAGATTGAGTCTTTGCTGGGCCGACTTATTCCAGAAGAGGCACGGCTCGTGCGATTGCACCACATCGAAGGCAAAAGCTATGGTGAAATCAGCGCACTCACCGGGATGCCGCTGGGTTTGATCGGACCCACTCTCTCCAGGGCCAATGAAAAAATGCGCGGTCAGGCTTAGGGTCGCACCGCGAGAATCAGCGCGGTTGCGGAGGACCGATCACAACAGACGGATCGGCAAGGTCTATGGGCTCGTAGCCTTCGTAGGCCGGCATCTGCCAGAGTTGGCCAGGGT
This sequence comes from Planctomicrobium piriforme, assembly GCA_945871035.1. Classification (GTDB taxonomy): domain Bacteria; phylum Planctomycetota; class Planctomycetia; order Pirellulales; family UBA1268; genus BAIKAL-G1-2R. The sequence continues at coordinate 38,184 of CAMBUD010000011.1, forward strand.
CTGTGGCCGGTGTATTCGTTGTAATCGCCGCTAATTCAAGTTGGAATTCGATGCCCGATGCGGGCCATGAAACCTCCACCAGTCGTGGCAAAGCAGCACCTGATTGTGGATCGACTCGGTGTCGTGATGTGCGACAACTCGCCAGTCTTTCGCCCGTAGTGGTGAAGAGATGCTGTTCGACAACCAAGCCAGTTGTGCCATCGAGAAGCGTTGACTTGAAGAGCTCTCCTTCGCCCGAATGGATTCGGCTGCGAATCTCGATCCTGCCATCGGGGAGTGGAAATGGCCCTTCGTGCCGATCCTCGGGGCGAAAGTTTACCAGTCCCAGGAGTTCCGGCATCCAATCGGCTCGAATCGGAAGCAACCGCCGTGCAGAAGACTGCGCGTATTGGTCATGCCGACAGAAAAGCATCACGGGCGGTTGGTGGCGACGGATCCAAAGCCAGAACAGATCGTCGTTGCTACCGATATCGAGTTCGCTACCGGTGACAGACGTCTGGGCCCGCAAACGAAACCGACGCGGTGGCTCGCAGGCCACCTGTGCCGACAGACGTGGCACGCCCGGCACCACCAACACAGCCTGCGGTGCCATGTAACTGCGCACACGCTGGGTATTGTCGTGCACGGCAGCGATAATCTGGTCGAGAGTTGCCTGCGTCGGCAAGGCCCGAGGCAAGGGCATTGTGCCAACCTGATAGCCGCGGAGCACCTGGGGGCAAGCCGCTCCGCTGGAAGCCATTGCGACGACCACTAATGCTAAAGCAACTGCGCGCGATGGCGCACGGCATGCGGCCCCGTTCGATTGCGACGCCACCTGGCTCATGCTGCACCTCCCGACCAAAGCAGCGACGAGAGCCGCTCTTGAATACGGATGGCGTCTGCCCCTTGCGGCGGCTGAACCGACACCCGGTATTCGCTCTCTCGCCTGCGGCAACTGAGCAGGAGTTCGGCTTGGGCTGTCTGCTTGGCCCCCTGATCGGTTGTCTGTTGAACGCTGTTCTGCTGATCGATAATTTTCAAAGCCTTGCGACGGACGAGCTCCAGCGCGATGAGATAGCGGAGCGATGCGTCCTGCGGACTATCGGCCAGCTGTTCGAGCACATCGAGCAACACGTCTGGAGGTGCGAGAGTCGAGCCGCCGGATTCGTTGGCCGGATACGTCGATCGCCACCAGGCCAGCGTGTGCGCAACTGGCCCCTGCCAGCCTGCAACACAACAATCCATGCGGTCGAGCTTGCCCTCAGCACGCACCAGCGCCGAATAGAACACTTCCCCCGGCACAAATGGCTGGCCTGTCTGCGCGCAAACACCATGCGGTCGGTGGAGTTTCAAATCCATCTGCTCACAACCTTTCTATCTCTCTTGCAGCGGCCAGCCGCGAACGTGGAGAGATATACGGATTGCTACGATTGGCTTCAACCCGCCTGTAGCCCACGCTTCACTGGTTTAAGCGATCAGTTCCAGCAAGTGGCGCAGGATAGGGAAGCCCGGCGAGCAGTAGGTCGGCAATTTCGACGATTCCGTCCTCGTCGTGCGAGTGCACGATCAGATCGGCTGCCGCCAACACATCCGTCTGTGCGTTGCCCATGGCAATGCCCAAGCCTGCTCCGCGAATCATTGGCAGGTCGTTCACATCGTCTCCGGCAGCGCAAATCTGGGCCGGCTCGATTCCCCACTCATGCGCAACATGCAAGATACCTGCCCACTTAGTCACTCCAGCCGGCGCGATCTCGCACATCCATTCGCGGTAGCGCGGACTCCGGATCGTGTGCACAGAGAGTTGGCTGGGCCACGTGGTACGCAAGGACTCTTCGAGAGCCCTCATCTGCGACTGCGTGCCCATCGTGAAACCGGCAAAAACTCCGCTGGGTGGAAATTGTTCTACCAAGGGCGCAGCGCAAGCCAACGCTTGATTGCGTTTGAGATAATCACTCAAACCGGGACCGATGCCGTTATCATCCCCATCGGCCATGCCCGCCTGACTGACTTCGTGAGAGTCGGCCTGCAGTGGGCGGCGGCAGTGAAAATCAAACCCTGCTGCAAAGCTATCCGTGTAGAGGATCGGCTCGCGTCCGCGGGCCACAATCATTTTCAGCACGTCTACGAGCACACCGGGAGCAAACTGCGCACAAAAAAGAGTGGCGTGATCCAGAGGCTGCTTGACCAGCGCCCCCGACGCCGTTACCAACGGTGTATCGATGCCAAGTTGCAGTGCCACCGGCAGGACATCGCGATAGCGCCTCCCGGTGGCGAGCATCACCCGGATCCCTGCCGCCTGCACCCGCCCCACTGCCCGACACGTTGCAGCGCTGATTTCATGACGGCTGTTTTGCAGGGTTCCATCCACATCCAGCACAAGCAACCGCATGCATCCGGCCGGTTGTGAAAGTGGGTTAGAGTCCATGTGGACTATGGTACATGATACGGGCATGACGACCGACGACCTGCACAGTGAGGAGATTGCTTTCACGCCCGTGGCGCGAGTGGGTGACATTCCCGTCGGCGAGGGGCGCACATTTGAAGTCTCTGGCAGACTGGTGGCGATTTTTTTCGATGGCACAACCTACTCTGCAATCGATGATCTCTGCCCGCATATGGGCGCATCGCTCGGCTCTGGTCCACTCAGCGACGGCGTCGTGACATGCCCCTGGCATGCGTGGCGCTTTCGACTCTGTGACGGCGCGTGGTGCGACAATCCAAAATTGAGCATTGATGTGTTTCCCGTGCGCATCATCGACTCTGTCATCGCCGTGGCTGTGCTGCCAAGCAAGCCTGCCTCGTTGCCGCCAGACGACTCATCGCAGCACGGCTTGCGCCAAGATCTCTAGACTTTTTCGATCGTGATCGTAGCGCCGGGAACAAGCACTCTCGCAGCTGCTAGCTGTTGATCGTTGACTCGTTTTGCCCAGGCATGCGCATCTTGTTCGATCTCCGGCCACGTACCGTAGTGGCTCGGCAGCACCACGCGAGGCTCTAGCAAACGAATGGCCTCCAAAGAGTCGTCGGGCCCCATGGTAAAGTGATCGCCAATCGGCAGGATCGCCACATCCAATCGCCGGCCCGTTGCAGCACTTCGGCCGATGCGTGCCATGTCGCAAAAGAGCGCCGTGTCACCGGCGTAATACGCCCGCATGCCATCGATTTCCAGCACCCAACCAGCGGCAACGCCGCCGTAGGTGCCATCGGGCAGGCTGGAGGAGTGATGCGCGATCTCCATCTTCGCAGTGCCACCGGGAATGCCCTCGCGGCCGCCAAGATTCATCGGTCGAACATTTTCGACCCCCTGCTTGCCGAGCCACTGCGCAATCTCCCAATTGCAAAACACAGGCGCTTTTGTGCGCTGGGCAATTGTCACTAAATCGGCCACATGGTCGAAGTGCCCGTGCGTGATCAAAATCGCATCGCAAGACACATCCTTCGCCTTCATCGATGCGGTGGGGCAGTCGTCGAAAAATGGATCGATCAAAAGAACACCGGAGCCGGTGTCGATAAACCACGTGGCGTGGCCCGTCCAAGTGAGCTGGAGTGGCATGGTAATCCTTTTTTTAAATCGTAGCTCCCTAAGCGTAGCCGCAATCAATGGAATCAACAGCGACCCTAGTTAGGACAGCCGTGAGGCCATTTCTTTTCTGGCTGCCTCTTGATAGGGATTCGTGCCGATGAAGCGGCCTTCGACAACGGTGGCAAGCATCAGCATCTGCAGCAACTGCCCCACTGCATGCTCGTCGATGCGTGGCAGGAGAATATCGGCCGTCGGAGGCTTCGCCAGAGCAGAAGGCTCATTTGCTTCTGCGGCGGCGATCGTATCGGCCAACGTCCGGCCGATGCAGGCGTCGAGCCTGTCTGCGTTGTGAGCGAAAGAGCCCAACGGTGGCAGCCTGATGCGATCCCGGCGTGGCTCACCAGAGAGAATATGAGTGGTCAGTGTGTTGCAGCCTAGCTGGTGTGACTGAGTGTGGCAGTGGACATGGAGCATCGGAAACGGCATCGCTCTCCCGCCGGCTTTGCCGAGACTTTTCCACAGCAGTTGCTCGTACCACAAACAAATGGCCTCCAGTCGGTTGCTCTGACTAGACAATAGCCGCCTTGTTATCCCCATTTCGCATTCAGCCAGATGCGACACGCCGACATATTGCAACACTGGATTATCTGCCGCTGGAGCCTCCCGAAATCGGCGATTCATGGCGGCGGCTCCTTCGAGCAGTCGCACAACGTCGATGCCGACAATCGCTGCCGGTAAAATCCCCGCCGCAGTGAATGCTGAGAACTGGCGACCAACACCGACAGGCATGTCTTGCGTTAGTGTGCAGCCAATCGCCTGAGCGAGTTCGGCAAGCCAATCGGTCTTGCCGGTGATCGCAACGAAGACTTCAGCCAATCGCTTCTGATCGCCGCCAACGCTCTGGGAGAGGGCCTGCAGGAATAGCCGGGTTACAGCAGCCGTTTCCAGCGAGCAATCCGTTTGACTGACAACGAGCATGGCCCAGCGATTGAGCAGATCATCGCCACTGATGCCACAGGTGGAAACAACGTCGAGTAAACCCTGCACCGAATCGTTGTCGCCATGAAAGCCTGCGAATGAAAGCCGAGGACGGCCGCCACGTTCGCCGCGTGGCAGTTCGTTGTGAAACGGATGGCAGCAGGCCTCAAACAGTGCCCGTGTTGAGAGGGAAAAGTCACTGCTACCGAGCACAACAACGCGATCGACTGCTTCACGGATCCGCCGTGCCGTCGTCAGCATCGCAAACAGATCGCTCTGCGGACGGGTGCTGCCATAGTCGAACAGCATTCGATCGGGCAGGTCGATGAAGGCTGGTGCCAGCGGTTCCTCACACCCAGTGTCCCCACGCCGCAAACGCTCTAGGTCATCGAGCGATTCCCGGCGTGCCTGCGTGAGTTTTTCTGTCAGTGCTTCGAGGCTTTTCTGAGACAGACCAGCCGCAAAGACGGCGGCCGGATTGTATTGAATCGGGTCTGTGGGCGGCACGGGACGGATAGCACTCATGGCACCTCCTGCCAGGTGGGAAGCAAAACTGTCGGCTCTTGGGCCCCGAGGCGACCACGTTTCGTAAAGTATTTCAAGTCACTGACGTTCTCTGTTCCAATAGCCTCCTTCGGGCAGCAGGCCCCTCGTAGATTGACGCAGGCTCGTTGGTCGGATCGAATCCGCCATCTAAGGCAAACGAAAAGATCTCTCCACAACCGCTCTCCACAACCGTAGGAATACACCGCCGTGCAGCAGCATGAATTGGTCCGTGAACTGACTGAGAAAAACCAAACAAAAATTGTGCTGCTCGTAGCGGATGGCCTCGGTGGCCTGCCGATGCAGTCGGGCGGACGGACGGAACTGGAAACCGCATCGACTCCCAATCTCGATCGCCTAGCAGCACTGGGGACAAGCGGATCGAGCATTCCCGTTCTGCCGGGCATCACGCCCGGTTCGGGTCCGGGGCACTTGGGTCTTTTTGGCTACGACCCACTGGAGTTCAAGATCGGCCGGGGTGCACTCGAGGCCACTGGCATCGGCTTTGAACTCGGCCCCGATGACATAGCCATTCGCGGCAATTTTTGCACGCTCGACTCCAGCGGCCTGATCGTCGATCGTCGTGCCGGCCGAATCCCTTCGGAGGAAAGCTGCCGAGTGGTCGAGCGCTTGCAAGGTGTGCGCATCGAAGGGGTTGAAACCTTTGTGAAACCTGTCAAAGAGCACCGCTTTGTCGTTGTCTTCCGTGGCAAAGGTCTCAGTGGTGCTGTTGCCGACACCGATCCGCAGGCCATTGGCGTGGCACCTCTGGAGGCAGTGGCTCTGACTCCTGCTGCACAGCATACCGCCGCGGTGACGCAGTCATTCGTCCGGCAGGCCCGAGCGATTCTGGCCGATGAACAAAAAGCCAACGGACTGGTGCTGCGTGGATTCGCTGCCAAGCCACAGTTGCCGAGCTATCAGGATCTCTACGGCTTACGCGCCGCAGCCATTGCCGTCTATCCGATGTACAAAGGATTGGCGCGATTGGTCGGCATGACACTCGTGGGCAACGCGCACACTCTCGACGAACAGATCGACACGCTGGCCCACTGCTGGAATGACTACGATTTTTTCTTTCTGCACTTCAAGTACACCGATTCGACCGGCGAGGATGGCGACTTTCCTGGAAAGGTGAAACGCATCGAGGAGCTGGATCGGGCGCTTCCACGAATCGAGAAACTGGGGCCGGATGTGCTGATCGTGACCGGTGATCACAGCACGCCGAGCAGACTCAAAAATCATAGCTGGCACCCCGTGCCAACGCTCTTATTCTCGTCCACCTGCCGACCGGACGGCCTCAATAAATTCTCCGAGCGAGAATGCCTGCGCGGCGGGCTGGGTATTTTTCAAGCCAAACACCTGATGCTACTCGCCATGGCACACGCCCTGCGCTTCGGTAAATACGGCGCTTAGAACAGCGCCGGGGTTGGTTTTGCAATCCGGTCAGTCGCTCGCAGTGGCAGACACGATCACACGCGGATCGAGCCAAACCGTCCGATCGAGGATGTCTCCGCGGTCGGCAGCCTCGATGCACAACTGTATCTCGATTGCCTGCTGCAATTCTGCTTGCACGAAGTGCGGTTCGTCGCCGCCCCGCAACACCGGCGACGCAAATACCTCCTGCATCGCACCCTCTTTGCGGCGTGCCAGAATGCGCACAATAACGCTGCCTTTGTGTCCGGCTGAATCATCGATGGCAACCAGTGATTCAAACCGGTCCACGGGCGCGACAAATCGATAACTCAGACGCGCCGGTCCATGCAGGCCCAAGCCGTCAAAGGCAGTGACACCACGGGCAGAGAGCCAATCGCCGGTCGGAGTGCACCCCATCGCTAGCAGCCACGGAACGGCAAGGCTTGGGGTCTGCATCACTGCAGTCGGTGTGAGCGTAGCGAGGGCTTGCGCGCAGCCGCCGTCGACGGCGATCGCCACAATCTCACTGGGATCACAGACGGCCTTGTGTCGGATGTCGCCTGCCAGAACAACACACTCTGCCAGAGGCGGTCGGGCATTGGGATTCTCGATCGGATCAATGGCTGCTACCGGAAATCGTGAGCCGTCAACCAGAGCCACGACGCTGCGCAAGGTCGATTTTTCCTGAACCGATTTCACAACTGGAAGATCAATCGCTTGCACCATACCGACCGGTATCTGCACCGACCCACTCGTTGCTGGCTTGCCCTTGCGGGCAGCGATTGGGACAGCAGCTGCTAGATTTTGCACACCATCCAGCTGCAGCATTTGTTCGTTCCACGAAAGTTGCCGGGCGGCCACGCGATCGCCATTGAGCAGCTGCACTTGACACAGTCGCTCCTGCCCCAGCCCGTTGGACGTTTCGGCATCTAATCCTTTCACTTGCCGAGGTATGGGGCCCGCAGCGATGCTCAGCCGATAACCGTTTACCGCCCGAGCGGGTAACTCGATGCGACCAAACGCACCGCACTGCAGCACAGCAGTCTGTGCATCGAGGCTCTCAATCGTGCCAGCCAGTACGCCGCCTCCAGCCAGGAGCACCATCGGTCCCTGCGGCCATGGCGGCAAGCGGCCCCAGCCGACAACCGTGCTGGTGGGTACGTCGAGACGTGTGCCATCGGACAGACAAAAAAGTGCACGCGATTGCGAGAGCGATTGAAACGCCACTGAGGCGTGTGTCTGGGTCGCTAATTCCAAGCGGCCACGAGCAACGGTCCCTTCGGGAGCAGCCAACAGCGTGTGGGAGCCGGCCAGCGCAATCGTCAGGGCCAGCACAATCTCTCGCAAAATCTCGCTCCAGCAGAGCAGGCTTGTGTCGGCGCGCAGGATCGGGTGATGGTGGATGGTCATGGCGACTCTAATTCTCGCTGAAAGAGTGGCGTCAGATTGTTCGGCATCTGTAGCACGTAAAGCGCTGCGGCTGTGCCGTATTCGGGGCAGGACGGATCCAACCACGAACCGTCCGTTTTTTGGGCCTGCAAAAGCGTAGGTGCCGCTTGGCTGTACCACTCTTTCCAATCGCTGCCGCCCCGCTGCCAGAATGCGGCTGCCGCATACGATAGGCCATAGAGTGCGTATCCGTCATTGGCTTGGAGGGGGCTGGTCAGGCCGAGTCGTACGGAATGATCCTTCAGCCAGTCAAAGCCGCGATCGATTGCCTCTTTGCTACCAACCCCAGCTACTTGGATCGCAAAAAGTGCAGCGGCTGTGCGTGGCTGTGCGCTGGCACCAGCAGCCGATTGGTAGCGAAATCCACCGTCGTCGTTTTGCAATTGTTTGAGATAGACGATGGCCCGCTCAACTGTTGTCTGCGACACGGCAAATCCGCTGTTGTGCAAGCCGCGCAGCGCCACCACCATGCCAGCAGTCACCGACCCATCGGCCTCGCCTCTTTCCGGCTGGTACCGCCAGCCACCTTCTGCATTCTGGGTCTTTTCAATCAGGGCTCTCGCCCGATCGAGGATGGTTGCGAGCGCTTTGTCATCGGCGGTTTCACCGTAGACTTCCGCCAATACAAGCGTGGCAAAGGAGTGCCCATACATGACGCCGTGCGCGGCCTGTTCGTTGCCGTGAATCAAGCCATCGGGGGCAGCAGACTCGATAAGAAATTCCACGCCCCGCATAACAGCCCTGCTCTGTGGGCCAGCTGTCGGCGTGCTGCCGGAGCCCACCAGCGCCATCGTAGCTGTGGCTGTGATGGCAACGCTGCCACGAAACGCCCCCGACCCCCACGAGCCGTCTGCTTGTTGGGCTGCAACAAGCCACGCTTGACCGCGTTGGCACGACTCTTGAATCGCCGCTCGGGGCGTGTCTGTTGGTGCAGCGGTGCTGGCGATCGGTGCCACGAGCGGCAGCACTGCCAGTGTGGCCACGATCAGCAGTTGCCGCGGTGTCGGCTGGAGAAGCAACGCACAACGGACGGCAATACTCACGGCTGGCCCCCGGAAGATTCTGCTGTTTCAAGCAGCAATCGGTAGTAGCCCTCGACAGCCAAACGGTAGGCCGGATTCACAGATAAGACTGCGTCGTCGCTGCGACTGCCCCACGGACGAACCGACTGCGGCAAAATATTCCAAACCCGATCAACGTCGGCCTCAAGACCGTCAACTGTTTTACTATCTGGTGACGTTCCCACTGATCCCGCTGCACTGCCGGTCGGATTCTGGGTGGGCGTGCCGCTGGCAGCAACCGGGGATTGCAGACCACTGTTGGCTAACACGCCACTGGCAGAGTGTCCCTGCTCAGTGGATGCGCTGTCCTGACTCTCTACCGGCGAGACAGCCGACAATGCACTGCCGCCATTGGCAGCCACGCGGCTGGCAGCCTCAATTGCGAATCGCTCAAGCCTCTTGATCAACCGACTACGAGGCCGGTCTTTGTGGACTGCCGTCGCACTCCCCAGAGCAGTGGCTGCCTGCCTGAGGATCGTGGCTGCTTGGGCACTGGCGTCGGCAGCTATTGCCAGACGATTGTCGATGAGAGCGTCTATCGCTTGGGGCAGCGCAAGCTCGTCTAGCGCTGCCAAATGCTGCCACGCAACACGCATGTCTTCCTGTTGGCTGTCATCCATAATCGGTTGCGATTGGATCGCTGCACAATCGACGGCGAGCTCTGCCAGGCAGTCTGCATGGAGTGTTGCCAGTTGATCGAGATCGCCACGATCGCGGGCAGAGAGACTGGCCGACGAAAGACCGGGGCTGTTCGTAAAACGATCCCAGAGCAACCCGGCCAGCTTCGTCTCAAACTCCGCTGCCTCGGCAATGCCGACGGCCCCTGGGGAAAGAATCCGTGGAGCGTTGAGCGGCGGGACGGCCGGAACAGCTGCGGTGGGCCCCTGCAGAACCACCGACTGCGACCATTGGCTCATGGTAATCGGCACCAGTTGCCGACGAATGGCCTGCCACCATACAGGCGGCAGGCATGCGCCTGAAATCGATAGGCTGGCGACTAAAACTGTCCCCAGCGCTCCCCAGAGCAAGCCCTGCCTAAGCCCCAATCTCGGCAGTCGCCCCGCTGTGTGCAGTGCCTG
>CAMBUD010000012.1 GCA_945871035.1 Planctomicrobium piriforme
CGCTGCAGCAACCGTGGCCGCCACCACCGGATCTCGCTGCCGCCAGCCGACAGCGAGCCAACCGTCCTTCTGCGCAACAAATTGCTCCATGGGCAGCGGGCCAGCGGAAGCCAACTGACCCGGCAATTGCAAGGGCTCGACGTCGATCACTTCCTTGAAAACTTTGCCAAATCGTTTTTGCAGAATGCGTCGCAGCGAGGTTTGTGAAATCGTCAGTTTTTCGGCACCACCAGGCACGAATCCGGGTGGATAAATTTGGACGTCTCCGTCACGAACCAGTCGGATGTTTCCGCCGGCGGGCTCGATGCGATACGCCACCCAAATGTTCATAGCCGGAAATTCACGCTCACCGGAAGTGTATTTGCTGCCGCGCACCGTTAGCTTGATGCGGCCATTGTCGGCGTCTAATTCAACCGGCCGTAACCGGGCAAATGTGATTGACCACGGTGGTTGATCGGGGTCGCTGTGCAGCGACTCATGGACTGTCGTATTCTGCTCGCGTGCCATCTTTTCAACATCTGTCTGGTCGATTGTTCGCCCGCCAAGTGCAATCTCTGCGGCATTGTTCACAAGTGTTTCGTGAACGCGACTGGAGATGACCGCATCGGGATCGACTGCCGGGGGGGGCGTAAAGGCTGCAATCTGGTCGACGAGTGCTTTGCGGGCCACGATCGATAGTTGCGAATCAGACGTGTTGATGTGCAGAAACTCTGGATACCAGCCCCGTTCCAGCAGTGGACGCCGAAACTTTGTCTGGTAATCGGCTGATGCCTTAGCGATTGGGCCGGCCGTCTGCTCGTCAAACTGACTGCGTAGGCGTTTGCGCGCAGCCTGCTCGGCGGCGGCTTCGGCCTGAGGACGCATCTCAGCAATTTTTTTGGTGGCAATCCTCTGAATGATTTGCTTGCCACAATTCTTGCTGATGGACAGGCCGGTTGTAGACGTGTTGGCTGAAGCATGAGCCTCCACTGGCAAAGCAGAGACGCCCTGCTCAGAGATGATGATTCGCTTGCGAGCGTCTAGTTTTGTGACGCCGTGCGTGCGCACCGTGACGCGGCCACGGGTGCCGATCGTGTTGGATTGGTTGATGGCATCGAGATTCAAATCGACTATTGCCCGATCTGCGGCCGGCACGAAATCGAGCAGCACAAGCCCCGTTGTGTGCCCTGAGCCACAGATACGGGTGCCCAGTATGACATCATTGACGGCAGCGGTCTGATCGATGGAGCGGTTGACGGCAGAGCCGAGCAAGCTCTCGTTGATGTCCAGATAGAGATTGGGTTGGTTGACAACACTGCGCACCTTGGCAAGCGCAACCGGTGCCTGACCCGATTGCTCCAGTTGCGCAAGCAGAGGACCAATGGCAGCCAATGCCTCGGTTGTTCCGGCAGTGGCACCGGCTGCTACAGCGGCGGAGAGTTTTTGCATCCGTGTTTTATAGAGGGCCTGTGCCTGAGGTGCCTTGGCCGCCTCAACGGCCTCTGCATAAGCGGACAGAGCACGACGCACAGCCACAAACTGATGCATCTCCAATCCATTCTCCTCGCTGAGCAAAAGCTGTTCGAGTCGCTTGAGTGTTGGTAGGTCAGCATTTTTTGCGGAAGCTGCCTGCAAGGTGAGCCCGGGCCAATCTAAATAAATTTTCCAATTGGCACCGCTGGGACTCCGCGTCAGTAAGTTTTGCAGCGGAACGATTGCCGATCGCAATCGAGCAGCAGCCACGTCGAGGGCACTTTGAGAAACCGGTCGAAACGCCTCGCTCTCATCCAGCGGTTGCTGTGCCAGCGCGGCCAAGTCGGATGCTTGTCCGACGCCCGGTTCGCTTCCCAGCAGACTCGCGACCGCCAGTGTGATCGTGAGTGTGAGTGCCGTCAGCATGGGAGTGGGGATTCGGAATGCCATAGTGGTTAACCTCTGGGTTCAATCTGTCTGTGTTCAATCTGGGTTCAATCTGGGTTCAAGTCGCTGCGAACTGTCTCTTCCAACCTGTCTCTTACATGGTTCGCAGTCTATCCTTGTCCGTGGTGGCTTTCCAACTGCGATCCCACGCGACTGTACGACGCGGCCAACGATTGCATAGCATCCGTGAAAACAGAAGGTTTGCAGGTTGAAACAGGTTCTGGCTGACTTTTTCAACGCGCAGGCGATAGCCACCCAAGAAAATGATCGGAGCCTATAATCGGAGCCTTTAAGTAGTTCTCATCCAAACAGCGTGCCACTTGCAATTAGAACGGCGGGGCCTTTCAATCATCTTTTGAGCGTTTGTGCCCGTTCATATCCTCTGGAACGAATTGTCATGCCGATCCCGTCGGTCTCTGCTCCACCCGCATTGGGGTTGCTCGTCTGCGCATGGGCCGTCCTGATCAGCTTTTCTCTAGACTGCGCAGGCATTGCGTCGACCGACTCGGATGCACCGTCAGCGGTGGTGCATCCGTTCGCTGACTACACACTGGCCACGCAAAAGGCGCAGCAACTCCATGCGCTGCTGCTGGTGTCCGTGGAGCCCAGCACAGCTGAATCCCCTGCCGACCGGTTGGCTGACGATGCCGTCGGCCAGTGGCTCGGCCGATTGGATGTGCAGCAACGGTTTGCCTCCAGCGAAAAACCGTGGATTTTTTGCCGGATCGGCAGCAATGAAACTGTTTCTGTTGGGAGCCAGCAGGTGCGACTCATCGACCATCCATCGCTGGTCGAATTGCGACACGGCCCAGGAATCTTTGTGGTCGATTACGCCCACGAAGCAGCGGGACTGCACGGCCGCATCGTTTCAATTGTGCCCCGCACGGCTGGAAAATATTATCGCTTTAGCCCTGCGCATATTGATGAATTGGCCACGCTTCCCGCCGGCACCCTCACGCAGCGATCGATGATGCTCGCCGTGCGCATTCACCCCGAGCGACCGCTAAGCGTATACGGCAAGCAAGAGCCAATACTTGCCAATGAGGCTGCCGCTCATTCGCTCTATCAAGCTCTGATCTGTCAGCAGGGCCACCACAACTGGCAGACCCGATCAGAACGGATTGCCGGCAAGCTCGGCGGTGTTTGTCCCACAGAAGTCTGTGCCGAAAGCTGGCCTCATCAGGATCTTCTCGATTCGTGCGTTGATTGCGTGGCGAGTTGGCGGCAGTCTGCTGGCCACTGGAATGCCGTCAAGAGTCCGCAAGTGGCCTTCGGTTACGACATCCGGCGCGGCAAAAACGGCATTTGGTATGCCACCGGTATTTTTACCCGCTAACAGCCGGCTAGAGCGCTACCGGCTACAGCGCATCTCGGATAGCTGTAGTGGCGTCACAGGCAAACTGAGAAGGGAGGCGAAGGGGTCGGCGAACGCTCGACGAGCCTTGGGCCGCCGCGGCCCAAGCGAGAAGACTTTTGCCGCCCCAGAGCCGGTGCGACACCAAAGTCGAATGCGCTCTAGTGCATGGCATATTCTGTGGCTGGCAGCACAAAAACCTTTCCATCCCCGATTCGGCCTGTGCAGGCAACCGCCACGATGCGGTCTACGATCTCTGCCACTCGCGCATCGTCCACCCAGAGTTGGATTTCCACTTTGGGGAGAAACGCAAGCGAGTATTCGCTGTCGCCATACTGATCGAGATAGCTTTTCTGCCGACCATAGCCCTTCACTTCTCGCACCGTACAAGCCTCTAGAGGCGCGAATTTGAGCGCTTCGAGAACACGCTCTGCCAGAAAAGGCTTGACGATGGCGATCACTTCTTTCATGGCTTCATGGCTTCATGGCTTCATGGCGTCATGGCTTCATGGCATGCTGTGGGCCCTGTGGTCAACTAAAAAAATTGTTGCCATAGAGATTCATCGCCGGGCAGGTGGTAACGCTGATGTCCCCATTGACTTTCGAGCAGCAGGCCAGTCGCATGGTTGCCTCGTTGCCGATGTAGGCCAGCGATACGGCCAGTCGTGCCGATTCGAGGATGCCCTTCGGTTTGATATTTTCCATCCCCTTTGTCACCAGCACGCGGCACGTGCCGCAGGTGCCGAAGCCATGGCAATTGGCGATCTTGTGGATGCCGGGATAGAGGGCCACGCCGGCCTGGAGGGCTTCCTTGCGAAGATTGGCCCCCGCAGGAACTTGAATTTCCTTTTTTTCATTGACAAACGTGATAATGGGCATTGAATTCTCTCGCTGGATGATCGGAATTTTCCGATACTGTAGCCGTCGGCAGGCTCGCCTTCCAGCTAAGGAAAACAAACCCATGGCAGAACTCTCAAAATACCAACAGAAGATCGTTAAAAACTACTACGACAATCTCGATACAGCCCTCTTGCAGAGGCTCGGGGAGCAGGTGACGGATCTCTACCTCGCCGCTGGTAAAAAGCGCGAAAAGCTCTGGGCAAGTATTGTAGCATCGCTTGGTAAGCTAGGAGTGCCTGAGTCGCGCATTGCCCACCTCACTGCTAAGGACGACGCCCGGCTTTTAGCCACGCTGTTACAGGAACTCCTAGCCAAGGATTGACCGCCGCACACCGGTGCTGCATTCTGTGGGCACTCTCGCACAACACACTCATACCATGACAACCCCTCACGCCACACCCGACACAGAGCGAAGCAATCGACTTGAATCCTTGCGCTGGAAAAAGTTTCCGGTGCTCGACGATGGCTTTGTGGCCTTGGTCGACTGCATGGGCGACGATAGCTCGGTTGTGCAGGCGGCACGTGTGAGCTACGGCGAAGGCACGCGAAAGGTGAGCGATGACCGCCAACTCATCCGCTATCTCCTGCGACACGCTCACACCACCCCCTTTGAGATGGCAGAACTGAAGTTTGTGGTGCGAGTGCCGATGGACTGCTGGCGCCAGTGGATTCGCCACCGCACTGCGAGTATCAATGAATATTCTACCCGCTACTCACTCGCCATTGATTCGATGCAGGCGACGCACGATGGCGAGTGGCGCAGCCAAGCCGGCAGCAATCGTCAGGGATCTGACGGGCTGCTAACCAAACTGGCCGGCCATAAGCACACGCAATTAGAAATGGAACTGCAGAGCCTCGCACGCCGTGTCTACGAGGAGCGACTCGGTGATGGTATCGCGCGGGAGCAGGCCCGTAAGGATCTTCCGCTCTCCACCTACACCGAAGCCTATTGGAAAATCGACCTCCATAACCTGCTGCATTTTCTGGCGCTGCGGATGGATGTCCACGCCCAACTGGAGATTCGCCGCTACGCTGAAACGATTGGGCAGGAGATCGTGCAGCCCCTCTTTCCGCTGGTGTGGGAAGCGTTTCTAGACTACCGCGTCGATGCAATGCGCCTGACAAAGCTCGACTGCGGGGTGATCCAAAGGCTGGCCGCCCAATCTGGAAAAAAGGGGGTCCCGGCATCGCACGCTGCCTTCTTGGCGGCCCAGCATGCCTCGTGGGCCAATCTCGAACGCTCCCGCGAGCGCGACGAGTGTCTGCAAAAGCTCATCACTTTAGGACTCGTTGTCGCCAGCGTACCCGCCGCCGACTAACCCCGCACCGCCACCAGTCGAAAAAGAATGTCCCCCATGAGTGACCTCAAAAGCACCGCCGCTCCAAGCTCTGAAGCCGCGAACGTGGCCGAATTGATGGCCGTGACAAAACGCCTGCTCGATGCGGTTGTCGCCGGAGATTGGAACACCTATCGCGAGTTGGTGGCGGCAGACATTACCTGCTTTGAACCTGAGGCGCGGGGCCAGCTCGTTGAGGGACTGGCGTTCCATGAGTTTTATTTCAAGCTGCCGACGGACTCCGTTCAGCCAAAGAAACCTGTCACGACAACGCTTGCTTCGCCGGTCGTGCGCATGCTCTCCGATACGATCGGACTGGTTGTCTATGTTCGCCTCACCCAAACAATCGATGGCACCGGCCAGCCGATCACTCGCAGCTGCGAAGAAACCCGCCTCTGGAAAAAACAGGGCAGTCACTGGCAGCACGTCCACTTCCATCGCAGCGCCCCCACGACACTTTGAAGTTTTCTCACTGGCAGATTGTCAGTGCCGCCAGGGCAACTTGAGTCGCTGGTTGGAGTGGCAGGCAAACCATTTTGACTGGTAGCCATGCCTCTGCCGGTTAGGCTATGCGCATTCAACTGCCGCCCAGAGCACAACGTCTACTTCATCCCCCACGTCATAGCGATCACCACCGGCAGGCAGCGCGAGGAGACCACCGGCACCAGCCAGGCCCAGTAGATCCGAAGAGCCTGTCCACTGCAGCGGCGTTGCTTCTAGTGCGCGAGCGGATCTCAGCAGACGACACGGCAGATAAACCGGACGATCGGGTGCGGCTTTTACGGGCCCCATCAGGCGGGCTCGTTGCCTTGGCAAATGCCACTGCTGCCGCGGACTGCCTGCCAGAATCTGGATGGCTGGCCTGACAAAGAGCTCAAAGCAGACGAGGCTACTCGCTGGATTGCCAGGCAGCCCAAAAACGAGCGTCGGGGCCTCGTGCGCTCGCTTCAGCATGCCAAACCAGACAGGTTTGCCGGGCTTGAGTCGCACTTTATGAAAAATTTTCTCGATGCCACACCGCTGAAAAATCTCTGGCACCAGATCCAAATCACCGGCCGATACACCGCCGGACAACACCAGCACGTCAGCCGCAAGCCCCTGCGCAACCAGCGCGCGAATGGCTTCCGGCCTGTCGGAGGCAATGCCCAGCGGAATCGGCTCTGCACCGAGCAGTCTGACTGCGGCGGCGAGCATGGTCCCATTGGAGCAACGCGTTTGGCCCAATGCCGGCAGAGCCTCGGGTGCTACCAGTTCGCTCCCAGTGGAAAGGATTGCCACTCTCACTCGCGGCGCAGCAACCACATGCGTTGCTCCTGCCTCGGTTGCCAATCCAATGGCAGCGCTGCCGAGCGTTGTGCCAACCGATAGCACCTCCTGCCCACAGCGAAAGGCAGTTCCCTGCTTGGCCAGATGCTGGCCGGTACGAAACTTTTCTGTGCTCAAGCAGACTTTGCCACCGGCGTGTGCGTCAGCCGTGTTGTTTAGCGCCCACTCGATCGGCACAACAGCATCGGCTCCGGTGGGAATCGCAGCGCCGGTCATGATCCGCGCACAGCAGCCGCTTTGGATTGTCATCGTGCTAACCGTGCCGGCGGCCAAATCCACCAACACATCAAGCGCAACGCCCGCGGAAGACTTGGCCTGAAAATCGATCGCTTGCACGGCAAAACCGTCCATCATGGCCCGATCCCAAGGCGGCGAATCGACGTCGGAGACAACCGGCGCCGCGAGCACCCGACCGCAGGCATCCAGCAGGGGCATGCGCCGCGGCGGCAGCGGAGTCGCCGTTTGTTCGATGAGCGCAAGAGCCGCAGAAATCTCGATCATACTGCGATCGCACCGGTTTTTAAAAATGCCCGCAGCAGGTCATAGCCCGCCGGGGTCAGAAAACTCTCTGGGTGAAACTGCACGCCATACAGCGGCAGCGTGCTGTGCCGGATTGCCATGATCTCCCGTGTGCCATCGGGTGTGGTCGACCACGCGTCCACAGAAAATTCTCGCGGCAGCGTTGGCGGGTCGATCACGAGGCTGTGGTAGCGAGTGGCATTGATGGGACTTTCCAGACCCGAAAAAAGTCCTTTGCCACTGTGCTCGATCGCATCAACTTTTCCGTGCATCAGTCGCTTGGCCCGCACAATCGTCCCACCAAAAACCTGTCCGATGGACTGGTGGCCGAGACACACTCCTAAAATCGGTAGCCGACCGGCGAACCGTCGCACCGCATCGCAGGAGATGCCCGCTTCGTCGGGAGTACAGGGGCCGGGCGAGATAACAAGATGACTGGGTGACTTGGCGGCGATCTGATCGCTGGTGATCCGATCGTTGCGGTACACCTCGACGGGGATCTGGGGCGCAATCTCGCCAAACCGTTGGACGAGATTCCACGTGAATGAATCGTAGTTGTCTATCAGAAGAATCATCGTAAAGACTCGGTAGCGTGGATTTGTCTAGACGCTCTCAAAGCGTTCAGGATTCTAACCGCGACTATTCTAACAGCGTTGCCGGATGGCCTTCGCGGTCGACCAGCGGCATCACCAGCGGCTTGTAGATTGTGCTGTAGGCCTCGGCCGTGCGATGCGCATCAATCGCCTCCTGCGACGCCCAGTGTTCCACAAGCACAAACCGTTGCGGTGTGGTGTTTGAGTGATAGACATCAAACCGCAGGCACCCTGACTCCAAACGGCTTTTTTGCATCGCCAGCGCGAGGTGTTCACGGATCTTCGGCACGTCGGCCGGATCCTTGGCTAGCAGAAGAATGGTCAGACAAAGCATGGGGGCTCTTTCTGGGCGTGAAGAGAACGACCGTGGCATAGCAACACCATAGTCTATTCCATCTGCAAGCCGCTCTTGAGCCCAGACGCCACCGGCGACCCTCGAAACGCCTGGCCGCCGTTCGAGCGAGCGAGGATACGAATGTACGGCGGCAAAAAGGCGGCCCGCTGGGCAAAAGAACCCTGGTCTGCATGGGACTGAACGTGATCGGGTTCGCAGACATCCTCGATTGTAAAACCGGCCCGACAGATGCCACCGAATAAATCTGACAGCGAGTGAACAAACTCGTAGACGCCAAACTCGCGCAAACGCGATGGCATTTCTGGCGGCAGCGGTGTGCCACGTGTTTGCGGCGAGCGCAACTCGTAGCGGCCACTCGCGCCCGGCACCAAACTGGCCTGCAGGCTGGTTGGCGATTTGTGTTGACTCACATAAAGACCGCCTGGTTTTGTAACCCGCGACACCTCGCAAAACACACGTGAGACCTCGGGCATGTAGCAGGTGCTCACCGGATGGATAACCACGTCGAATTGTCCTACCGAAAACATGCTGAGATCATCCATCGAACCCTGCACGATCTGCAGATTGATGCCGCGCTCGCGAGCCACTTGATGATCCAACGCGAGCATTGCAGGTGACAAATCGACCACCGTCACCCGCGCACCCGCCGCAGCGTAGAGCGGTCCGTGCTTCCCGCCACCGGCGGCAACGCAGAGCACCTCCAGCCCATCGAATCGCTCCGGCAACCAGCGCCGCGTTGCCGAACCGCCGCCACCGATCCATCCGTGCGGGTCACGAAAGGCACCATCTGTCAGCGGTTGGGCCAGCGCTGCCTTGCTGGCTGCCAGCCGATCCCACGCTTGAGCATTGTGTGCCAGAACGGTGGCCCGCAATCCGGACGGATCTTCAAGCATAGTTCCTCGGAGCGTAGCGTGTGGCTCTCGTCGCGCGGCACCATGCCACACCGAGCAGTCCACCGCACAGCAAAAGCGTAGCGGTTGCCGGCTCCGGCACGGGCGCCGTGGCCACCGTCAGATTATCCAACGCCACATAGGTCGGAGTATTGATGCCGTACGCACCTTCGTCTGTCGAGTCAAAGACGAAATTCAGCGACTGCGCATTGCCCAGCCCTGTCAGATCGACTGGGGTCCATGCCTGCACCACATACCGATCCGCTAAAATACTCGATCGATAATCGGCCAAGTAAAATGTCTGGCTCCCGGTGGCCGTGCCCGTGGCCCCCAAGCCGCTCCAGCCAGTTAATTTGACGCTGAAAAAATCTCCTTGGCTAAAACTTCTGGCGAAGTTGTTATCGTCACCGTTCAGGATGATCTGAGCCGCGTACGCGGCATTGGTGAGGGAGACCGATTGCGGCGTGGAATTAGCCGGCAGGTTGATCCATCCACCGTCGCCCGAGGCCATCGCATAGATGCCGTTGACGCCCAACCCCAAGCCCGCACTCGATGCGTATTGATTTTGGTAGCCAGCAGTGGTGGGGGCATTGACGTTGGAATAACTCCAGCCCGACCAGTAGCCGCCCCAATCGGCACTGTAGTCATTTTGAAATGCCGCTCCGCCGCTTGACCAGCCGCTACTGTTGGTAGACGGGCCGCCGTTATAAAAGCTGCTGGGTGCCAGCGAGAGATCGTCGAAACCAATCGTGATCGTCCCGGCAAGACCTGCACTGCATAAGGCAATCGAAACAAACGGTGCCAGCAGATTCCAGACTATTTTACTTTGCATACGACTCTTTCGACTTCCTGTGATTGCGATCACTCTTGATGACTCTATGACTCTTGCTGCATCGACAGCGGCGACCCTGCTCTTTTTGATTCATGGACTGTGGGCTCATTGCGTCGCCCAGGGCGCGGCTGGTGATTCGCCTTTGGCACGCGTGCAGGCGGCGGCCAGAATGGCTTTGTCAACCATTTCCGAAAGCAGGTGCACCGAGCCATCGCCGGCGAGGCACTGAGCTCCGGTGGGGTGCCGGCTGCGCATTTCATCCTCCCAAAACGACAGCTTGGCATTGATTGAATAGGCCTGATCAAACAGGTTTCGACCATTGATCCACTGCCCATCGGGCCAGATCTCGGCAGCACACTCCGCCACCAAGATTGTCTTGGAGAGCCCGTCGGCGACCTCTCGGGGCGCGTAGGATTTCTCGTTGACTATCACGCCCTTTTCTGGATTGTTGACCGATGTGATCCGCTCCCCGACAACACCGCCGTAGTCGGTGCCTCCCAGACCGCCGACGGGCCGGCCTCGACGATCGGCCGAGGGGCAGGCAAACACCGGTATCGCCGTCGCTGCGACGGTAGCATTGGCAGGATCATCGAAGGGCTTCTGGTAATCCAACCGGTCAAAAGTGGCCTGTTCCTCCAGCCACGGCAGAATGATCGCGTTCCACGATAAGCAGCGTTTGGTGCTCGAAACGCCCGGAGACTTCCACTCCAGGCAGCCCACCGGAAACGCTCGGCGGACCAGCAGATGCCCATAAAGAGCGCAGCCGATAGAGCGCATGTTGTTGGCGCAACCGAGCCGCCGGGCAGATTCGCGGGCGCTTTGCACAGCTGGCAACAAAAGCGCGACAAGAAACGCCACGGTTGCCATGACAACGAGCACTTCTAGCAGCGTCATGGCAGAGCAGCGTTGGCGCTTAGGCACCTGCATAAGTTTAGGGCGGATCATGCGAGAGTGTCCGGCGTCAGGCGGATAGGGATCCGACGGATTGGTGTCCATTTGTGAGCACCGACTGCGCATCGACCAAACAGACCGCGCATGCTTGGGCACGGTGCTATCCGAATGGAACAAATGCCTAACAGAATTCTGTTGTGACTCGACGAACCGAACATGTTGCCATGCCCGTGCCGACCACTTTGCCCTCGCAATTTGGCCTGCTCAAAAAAACTGGTAGGTCTTCTGACTCCCAAGCTTGAACGGCTGCCGCCTTCTCGTGTTCGCCTCAAGAACGAGGCAAACCCAATGGCTCTGTGGCAACCGGTCTCGAACGCTTGGATACAGCGGCGGGGCCGTCCCGGAATCGCACCGGAGTTCCCTGTTTGCCTGTCGAGAGCAACTGCTTTCCACAGGCCACCAGAATCTTGGACGCACTGTAGCGATCGATTGGCCGCTGTCAAGTATCGGTTCGGTAACCACTCCAATCGTCAAGCTCAAACCGGCAACGGTCTGTTGTGTAAAGCTGTGCCGATCACAGTGAAAAATGCGTCACACTGTGACGGTTATGCAGGGCTTACTCCTACAGAGTGCGCATGCCAAACACCCGGTTTTTTTTACCCAATGCGCAGCGTAAGTCGTGCCATGAAAAATACTTGGGGCTCACTCAAGCTGCTTTCACTTATCGGCCGATAGCCCTTTCTGTCCCCCGGGGCATCACTGTGCCCGTCGGGCAACCAGGGGGCGACAGCAACTTGAAATACTTCGAGTCACGGATTGGCTCGACAGGCCTGTCGCAGAAAAGAAAGTTAGTGGATCACAACCTCGGGGTGTCGAACGTCGCTATCGCGACGAAGGCTCTCGCGTGATCTACAAGCAAAGGAGATGTGGCTCGATGAAGCGTATGTTGTTCCTCGGCGCGCTGGTTATTGGCGTGACCGTTTGTAGTCAGTCCTTCGGTTTTGAGATCCTCGATCGGATGCTCGGAAACAAGGGCTCGACCTCGTGTTGTGAGCCCGATTGCAGTGCCGGAAATGGTGGCTGCACGGACGCCTGTGAACCAGCTTGCGGTGCCGGCAACGGCAACGGTTGCTGCGAACCAGCCTGTGATGCTGGCAACGGTAAGGGTTGCTGCGAGCCAGCTTGCGACGCCGGTAACGGCTGCTGCGAGCCGACCTGCGGTGCCAAAGCTTGTGGCAAGAAGCATTGCAAGAAGCATGATTTGTTCGGCGGGCTGAAGGGCCTGTTTGGACATTGCAAGAGCAAGCTCAGTAAAAAGAGCTGCTGCGAGCCTGCTTGCGATGCCGGTAACGGTTGCTGCGAACCAGCTTGTGATGCTGGCAACGGCAAGGGTTGCTGCGAACCAGCTTGCGATGCCGGTAACGGTAACGGTTGCTGCGAACCAGCTTGCGATGCCGGTAACGGCAACGGTTGCTGCGAGCCGACATGTGGTGCGAAGACTTGCTGCAAACAGAAACGCTGCAAGAAGCATTGCATCATGGATCTTCTCCGCGCTTGCCACCAAGCAAAGAAAGATTGCAAAGCTCGTCGTTCATGCAGCAGCTGCTGCGAGCCTGATTGCAGTGCCGGCAACGGTTGCTGCGAGCCAGCTTGCGGTGCAGAGGCTGCTCCGGTCGAGGCACCTGCTGCCCCGACCCCCGACGCATCCGCGTCGACAAAGGCTCCGGGCCGCGTAATCGCGGTAAGCCGGACGGTTGCCGCCAAGTAATTGAGAAGAAAAATAGGTCGAACGGATCACTCCGTTGCCCGACTTTAGCCAGTGAGCTCCGCCCGGGACAACCGTCCCGGGCGGAGTTTTTTTGTTGCGCCTTTTTTTGCTCCAAAGAAGCGGGTGCAATCGCTCTTATGTTGGCTGAAAGATCTCGTCCACGAGCCCTTGTCGCACAATTTTTCCAGCGTCAATTTGAACCACCCACGCTGCGGCCTTTCTGGCAAAATCGTGATCGTGAGTGACGACCACCATCGTCTGTCCCGAACCTGCTAGGTCGACGATCACGTCCAGTACATCGGCTGACATCGCTGGATCCAGCGCGCTTGTCGGCTCATCGAATAGCACCACGCGAGGCTGTATCGCCAATGCCCGTGCAATTGCCACACGCTGCTGTTGACCCCCGGAAAGTGTAGCCGGACGGGCCTCGGCAAATGCTCTTAGACCGACACGATCAAGTAGGGCAAGGCCGCGCGCTCGCGATTCCTCAGCGGTTAACCGCAGCACCACGCGCGGGGCAAGAACAACATTCTCGATCACCGAAAGGTGCGGGAAAAGATTGAACTGCTGAAACAGCATGCCAACATCGCGCCGCACGTGTTCCAGCAACTGCGGCGCATGCGGTCCGGCAGAGAGCCGGTGCCCAGCAATCGCCACCGCACCGAAATCGAATGTTTCGAGCCCATTCAAACACCGCAGCAGCGTGCTTTTGCCACTGCCAGAAGACCCCACCACTACGGTCACCGACCCCTCGGCTACCGTGAGACAGATGTTTGCTAACACCGGCACGCCGGTCCTCGATTTCGAGAGCGCTTCAACGGTGATCACGGCCCGGCTTCCATTCATCGCTTGGCATCCATCCGGCTTGGAACCCTCATTTGTTAGCAGTCATTTCTGTGCTCTCTTCACCGTGCAGACGCTGATCGCGCAAGGCGGTGCTCAAACCAATGCGAAAGGAGCGACAGCGGCCAGCTCATAGCACCGTAAAGAATCGCTGTGGCCAAGGCCAATTCCATGATCCTGCCGGTGGAGAGAGCCAGCACGCTGTACCGCTTTGTTAATTCGATCACCGTGATCACTGAACAGACACTCGTGTCCTTGAACATTGCGATGAAATCATTTGTCACAGCCGGCATCACAATGCGCACTGCCTGTGGCACAAGCACGTACCGTAGCGCCTGCCACTTGGTCATCCCCAACGACAGCGCTGCCTCAAACTGCCCCAGAGACACAGCCTTCAGCCCGGCTCGATAGATCTCCGATTCGTACGCCGAATAGTTGAGGGCCAACCCCAAGATCGCCGCGACGATCGCCGGTAGAGCCAGGCCAATCTGGGGGAGTAGAAAAAAAATTGCATAGAGCTGGAGCATCAGCGGTGTGCCTCGCACAAGCTCGACATACCCCACTAACAGCGGCCGCAGGCTGACTGGTCCATGCAGTCTGCCAATGGCGACGGAGAGACCGACTAGAATGGCCAGCGGAAAAGAGATGCACGAAAGAAAAAGTGTCATGGCCGCCGATTCCAGGAGCAGCGGCACCGTTTCCCGACAGAGCGCCCAGATGCTCTGGGGTTTGGATGCTGGAATTTCAGCGGCGTCCCGCAGCATGAGAATCTGCTGCCGACCTGCCATGTCCCATCGGTCGTAGAGTGTTTGGAGCCGGCCATCGGCGATCATGCGGCCCAATCCCGCATCGATTGCCACGGCTAGCTGCGGCGTGTTGTGCGCTGTGAGAATCGTATAGAAACCGCCGGCAAAAGGTCGGCCCACAGCCCGCAGTTCAGCAAAGCGATCTGCATAAAAAGTGAAGATACAATCGTCCATCACTGCCGCATCAAGCACCCCGGTTTTTAACTGCTCCATAGAATCGATTGTGCCGTCGTAGCCGATCACATCAACGGCTAGATCGTGCCGAGATCGCATAAAGATTTCAGCTGCCGAACCGGTCAACACACCCACCTGCCAACGCCCCCGCGGAGCGGTTGTCAGGAGTTGCTCAAAGGCAGCCAGCGGGCTGTCTCGTCGAGCGAGCAACTGCAACGCATATGCATAATAGGGGCGCGAGCAGCGGTAATCACGATTGCGCTGCGCAGTCAGCTCAATGCCGTTGAGAATGCAATCGGTCGAGCGGCCAAGCAGCAGCGGCAAGCGGTCCCATTGGCCCTGTTGAAACCGCGCTAGAACACCCAACTCCTCAGCAAGCATGGCGGCCAAGTCAACTTCAAATCCGCGCAGCATGACCGGGTTATCGGGGTCCGGAAACACATGCGGTCCACCTCCCTCTTGGTCGGCCCCCCACACCAACTCCCCGCGGTCTCGCACAGCCTCCAGATCGGCGGCGGCACTTGCCTGCGGCCATGTCCCCACAAAGTCGCAAGCAGTCAGGCCGGTCAGCACCAACAGAAACAGCCGTATCCATCTGCTCATGAAGGCTCCCGGTGCAGGCGACCGAGTTCGCTGCTAGGCTCAGCCAACTCTTTGGCCAGCGCCGTCCAATCGCGATCGAGGCTGTCGCGTTGCTTGACAAACTCACTCGTTGCAGCGGCCGCCTCTGCAAAGTCTGACAACAGTGGATCGATCAGTCGGGCGCTGGGCAGGCGATCCACCAGCGTGCGAATGTCACGATCCAGCCCCGTTCGCACACGCACTAACACCAACCAGCGCAGGAGTAAGCCCCAGAGAATCAGCCATACAAAAGCTTCTAAGAGGAATCCTGCGCCATCGAGTGATCGCCCGAACCACAGGTGTCCGATGAAAAAATTCCAAGCTGCCCGTCCCAACACTGCCACGACAAGACCCGAAAACAGGACCTCAAAAGCACCGCGAACAAGTGCGCTGTCGATCCGTCCGCGTCGCTCGTTCACCAACCGTTTAATGCCGGTGGCCAGCCATGCACCACTGCGTTCCAGCAGCGTGCCAACCGTGATCTGCACGCTGGATGCATCCAACCGCGCCCGACCCACCAGCGGCTCAAAGATCCGCGCCCGAGCGGCTTGTCCGATGAGAATACTTCTTGATTGCTCGACTTCGGCCTCATTGATACCGAGTTCTTCGATTGCGGCCCAAGCGGCATGACCTGTGGCAACCGGTGCCACGGCCTGACCGGATAAGATTCTGCCAATGAGGCTGCCGCCGACCGAACGCATGCGGGGCCAGAACGAGCCGATGGCTGCTAAAGCGTGTAAAAACAGGGGAAATAATCCGCCATGCCAGCGATCGATCACTTCCTCAGTCAGCACGCCTTGCCACGACGAGCGGCTGCTGCGCAGCTTGGCCTCAATGGCTCGCGCTGCAAGCGCCTCCAGTCGCGCTCGCTGCACCTGCACGCCAGCAGCCAACTGGGCCACAGCATCGCCTAGCTCCGCAAATTGCCCACGCGACTGGAGCAAAAACCAACCCGCCAAATCGAGTGCCCCAGTGCGGCGCACCCGACGGGCTGCCCTACCGACCAACTCAGCATCAATGGCCGTTACAAGCTCCTTAAATTCCGGCTCCGGCTCAAGCAGAGCCGCTGCACGCTGGGCAGCCTGCAACGCATCAACACGAAAGATATGTGGCACAACAAAGCCCTGCGACTGAAGTTCTCTGCGCCAGTCCTCACGAATATCTGGATCACGCGAGGCATGGGTCTGCACGAAGAGCAACGGCCGACCAGGGGCAAACATTGCCACTTCACGGGCCACAATCCACGACCGATATTTCTGCGCCGTCGCCACGAGTAAGAGCACATCACAGACCGGTAGCACTTTCTCTAATAGGTCGCGGTTATGATTGCTGTCGGTGGGCTGCGCCTGTGAGCGGTCGGCTGGGGAGCCGCCAGCTGGCTGATCGACACAATCTGCTTGCGTGTCGGGATCGGGACAGTCGATGAGCACGATATTTGCGATGGCGGCAGAATCGCTGTGCACAACCCGAGCCTGCATGGCATCGACCGGTAGCCAAGAGAGATCGACATCCCGCGCAACCACAATCACAGGATGAATGGTTGTGGGTCGAGCGACATCTCCTGCCGGACTGATGTTGCAGCCAGCCAGCGCATTGACCAACGTGCTCTTGCCGGTTCCGGTGCCGCCGATCACGCCAACCACCAGCACGCGAGAAAGCTCCAGCCGCGCACGATCCAGTCGCAATTCAACCTGCTCCCATTGCCCGGCGATGTGCTGCGCCGGCGGCCACTGCGGTGCGGAATGAATCCAATGCTTGAGCGATTCAACGAGTTCGTTGAACTTAGAAAAGTCTGCTTGGTTGTCCACAATTGAAGCCAAATCGAGTGGGTGAGGATCGGGGTGATCGTTGTTTTTCATCCAGAAAACTCCCGGCTGCATTCAAAAATGAGTCGTCGAGCCTGGGCCACTTCAGGGCGCGCCGCCGCGCTGGCGAGGCGCTCGATCTCATCGAGGCGATTGCCGAGCACAACATTGTGCAGGGTTTCAGCCAACACACGACTGCGTTCAGACGACCAACCGGCGAAAAGCGTTTCGATAAGCGGCTTCAGTCCGACGATTGTCAGCCCCAGCGCACCCTCGCCCGCTAGCGTGGCAGCGCCGCCCACCACAACATCTCCCACGTGGTGGACAAGCGAGGAAAGCCCGCCGGCCGTGACCGCAGCAGCAGGCACTGCCGCCGCGCCAGCCCACCCGAGCGCCACGGTAATCGCAGGCCGCGCCACAGCACCAACATTGAGACCAGTGAGAATCCAACGGAGGGCATCGGGGTTTTGGCTGGAAAAGCGATCGAGTTCGGAGCGGACAAACTGACGGTAGTCTTCCGAAACAATCGGCAAGGCCGCGTGTCGGCATTCTAAATCGAGATACCACGCCGTGCGATTGCCGTCGACGAGCACGCCATCGAGCAAGCTGGCGGCGTGGCGATTGCTGCGGCTGATGTCTTCGAGTCGTTCGACAAAATCAGCGAGTCCCCGTTTGAGAGCGGCCAATTCAAGGGCCGAGAAATCTTCTCGTCGCTTGGCATCGCTGCGAATCAGTCCCGTTTTTCCTGCCACTATTCGCAACCCTTTACCAGCAAAACGATAGGCCTTGCTCACCGTGAGATCAAAGCCCGACCGCCTCGGCTCAAGCCATTGCCAGATCTCCTGCCACACCAACTCCCGGGGAGCGGTCGGCAATTCCACCCGCACCCGAGCCTCAACCGCGAGCAGGCGTTTGACTTCCTGCCATTGACTCGCGCTGGTTTCGAAGGCATCCAGCCATGCGCCTACGCCGGTGTGTGGATTGAGCACAACTTGAAATGCGCCCTTCATCGCCCGTAATTTGATGCGATTAAAGTCGACGTTGGCCAGTCTGCTTGCCAGATCCTGCGACTCATCAATCTGCTTATCCAGCGACCGGTCCAAACCGTTGCGGTTCGACAATTGTCCCGCGACGGAGAGCTCCGGCAGTGCATAAAATGTGATGCTGCCGGCTGCCGCTGCTGCCGCATCAAAAGGCACTGCATAGACCGCTGCCGGTGCGATGCCGGTCTGGGCGCAAAACGTGGCAAGCCAACCGGTAATGCGATCGCGTTGCACCGGCCAGTCAACCATGTTGAAAACAATGATCGTTGTTTTTTGTGCGGTGGCAGCAGCCCTGAAAAATTCGCGAACGGTGGCATCGTTGTACTTCTGCTGCGTGAGCACAGCCACAATCACGTCGCAGGCATTGCGAACCAGTTCGGCACGGTGCCAGTTTGCCTGTAGGGTGCCATCGATGTCTGGCGTGTCGAGAAGCACCAGTCGCGGCGACTGCTGGCCGCTGACGTCCTCGCGCCACACAAGCCTATGCACGCTGTCGTTTTGATCACTTTTTTGGACACCGCCGTCAATCGCATCCTCTTGACTCTGCCACTTCGCCGTTACAAAACCGGGGAACAGTTTTGCCGGATCGATGCGGGCCACAAGCCCTTTGGGCAGGCTGGCAACAGGATAACGGGTGCGGGCAGCTTCGGGCACGGAGCGACTGATTGGGCTGCCGACGAGTGCATTGGTGATCAGGCTTTTCCCAGTATTCGTACCACCGCAAACAGCCACCACCAGCACTGCCTCGGGCGACACCTGCGGCGCGAGTTTATCAAAAAGTTGTCCGTGCCAATCGGTCTTTCTGAGATCGGGTACACCCAGCGATTCTCCCAACGGTGCGAGAGCGTTCACCAACGCGCAGAGTTCTTGCACCGCGTTCACCCAAGCCGTAAACAGCACGGGGGGTTTTTCTGTAGCAACTTCCAAATGCACCCTTGTTGCCCACTTTCTCTTCTGCTGGTCGGTTCTGGTTTTCTAAAGAACTCTCGCCGGCCAAACGCTTTCGTTGCTGTCAGCCTGCCAGCGCGCTACACTGAATGGCCATCGTATCAGTCTGTTCTCCTTCGCGGATCAGTCTGCTCTTCCTCATTAGACCTCAAAAAGTTGACCACTTCTATGCTCGAACGACGCTCTATTTTCCCAGGCGTGATTGAGATGAACCATCAGGCCGGGTGGCGCATGGGCTGCAACGTTTATCTCGTGTACGACGATCGCAACTGGTGGCTCATCGACATTGGCTACGAAGAGACCGTCGATGAGATCATTGAGATGGTCCGGCAGATGGATTTCCCCGTCTCGCAATGCCGAGGCCTGATCGCCACACATGCCGATGTCGATCACATCCAAGGATTAGCGAAGGCGAAGTCGCTGCTCAAGGTTCCTGTCTTGGCACACCCCAAAGCGGTCGAGTCGCTGGAAACCGGTGACCGCATAAAAACGTTCGCTGAAATTTCTGCGCAAAATGTGCATCTCGATATGCCGCTTGTAAAAGTGGACCGCACCGTAGAAGACGGCGACACCATCGATGTCGGCAATCGGAAACTCGTGGTCTGGCACACCCCGGGACACACCGACAGTCAGCTCGCTTTTCGCTTGGACGATCTGCTCCTCTCCGGTGACAATATCTACCGCGATGGATCAGTCGGCGCGATCGACGCGCATCATGGCAGCGACATTCCCTCCTTCATTCAATCGCTTGAACGGATTGCGGCCAGCGACGTGCAATGGCTTCTGCCCAGTCACGGTCCGATCTTTCGCCGCGATACCCAACAGCTAGAAAAAACGATCAGCCGTCTCCGGGGTTATCTCAAGCTTGCCGACTTTGGCACCTGCGCCACGGAGTGGCCGCTGATGGATGAATGGGACCGCGAACTAGCCGAAGGCCGTTTGCCGACGGAAGTGGTCGTGCAACCGGCCTAAACCACTCGGCACTTGTTTGGCTCTCGAGCGGGCTGGCTGTCGACCGCTCGATCCGTGAGCCTTCAGCCGTGAGTCTCGATCCGTGAGTGTGGTCTGCTCACTTTTGCGTCCAACTTCTGCGTCGGCGATCTTCTCTGCGTCGGCGAGCTTCGTTTGTTTGCGATCGTGCGCGGCTTTGCAGAAGTCTTTTCGCTCCAGCTCTGGCGGCCAGATCGATACGCTTTGGAGACTTTCAGCCAAAGCCCGTCTGCGCAGCGGCGAGATTGACGGTTTTTCCGTAAAGACCGGTTGTGCCAACAGTCGATACTCTTGTTGAAGCTCGATTTTTAGGGGGGAAATCCGATGAAATGGCAATTTTTTGCCGCCACTGCCGTACTGGCAGGGACGGTTTTTTTGACGGCGACTGCGGTCCAAGCTCAGCCGCCTTCTGGCGGTCGGCAGGCGTACGGCAAGCAGTGGGGATCTTCCTCCAGCAGCCAAGATTGGAGCCGTTTTTACCACTATCCGTACGTTTTCTACCCGCATAATTTTTATGCGGATAGCTACATGCAAAGTGCAAACGATCTCTACCATCGCTACCCGCAAGAGATGCGGGTGCCTGTGTACAACCGAGCGTGGCAAAACGACTATCCGAAGTCGCGCCGCTATCATCAGGGCCACCACTTCAATCTTGACGTGTTCTAAAACGCGTTTGGGGTGGGCCTCGTGCTTCAAGTGAAGCGATCTGTATGCAGCCCGATTCACCGTCCGCTCAGCATCTGCCCTTTGAAAATGAGCAGGCTGCTGCGCGCTGGTGGCTGGCCAATGTCTATGCCGGTGATGCTGCCGTCCAACTGACGCCTCGCGCGGTGATCACTGGCATGCTGATCGGTGGGGTCATGTCGATTTCGAATCTCTATGTCGGCTTAAAAACTGGCTGGGGATTGGGCGTGACGATCACTGCCTGCATCATCGCTTTTGCCATCTTCAAATTTCTTGAGGCAGTCGTTCCGGCCTATCGCGACAGGCCGTTCTCGATGCTCGAAAACTACACAATGAGCAGCGCCGCGAGTGCCGCTGGCTCCATGTCGAGCGCAGGACTCGTTTCGGCGCTCCCAGCCCTCTACATGACCACCGGCGCACTGATGCCTTGGTGGGAAATTATGCTCTGGCTCGGGGCCATCTCATCGTTGGGCGTGTGTCTGGCGATCCCACTCAAACGCCAACTCATTAATGTTGACCAACTGCCCTTCCCTTCCGGCATCGCCACGGCCGAAACGCTCAAGAGCATGCACAGCGCCGGTGGCGAAGCCGTTGTGAAGGCCCGATCGCTTTTTATCGGGGGCATCGTCGGTGCGATCGTTGCCCTCTGGCGCGATCTGTTTGCGCAGGTGCACGCATTAGCCGCATTTGCCTTACCGGCAGAGTTGCCATTTTTGCCCACCAAGTTCGGCCACGATCTGCTCGCAAAATACACCGTCGGCCTAGAAGGATCGCTGATCATGGTGGCGGCTGGAGCGATCATGGGAATGCGCGTTGCCCTGTCGATGCTGATCGGTTCGCTCATCTGTTTTGGCATCATCGGCCCGATTCTTGTCGCCCAAGGCATCGCACAACCCGGCTACCGTGGCATCGTGTCGTGGGTGCTCTGGCCCTCATCGGCGATGATGGTCGCTTCAGGACTGCTGTCGTTTGGGCTCAAGTGGCGCACGGTGTTTCGCGCTTTTAGCGGGTTGCCATCCTTGCTGGGCGGTCGCCGGTTGCTGCGGACTGCTGACGAGGATGCCCTTGCGCACATTGAGGTGCCTGCGTCTTGGTTTGTCATCGGTACGTTTGGATCCGGTCTGGCCTGTGTCGTGCTCGGCCACTTGTTCTTTGGCATCAGTTGGTGGATGGGGGTCATCGCTGTGCTAGTCACATTTCTGCTTTCGATCGTGGCAGCTCGTGCCGCCGGTGAAACCGACATCACGCCGGTCGGTGCAATGGGCAAAATCACGCAACTCATCTACGGCGTGCTGGCGCCCTCCAACATCACAACGAACCTGATGACAGCGTCGATTACATCGGGGGCAGCCTCTCATGCAGCCGATCTGTTGACCGATCTCAAAAGCGGCTACCTGCTGGGCGGCAACCCGCGCATGCAGACCATTTCGCAGTTCTGCGGCGTGATCGCCGGCACGATCATATCGGTACCGGCGTACTGGTTTGTCGTGCAACGCCATCCGGAAAAACTCGGCTCGGAGGCCCTGCCAGCTCCAGCCGCAAAGGTTTGGGCTAGCGTTGCCGAATTGCTCGTCAAGGGAATTGATGCTCTGCCTCCCGGAGCCAAGGAGGCAATTGTCGTTGGCGCTATTCTGGGGATCGTTCTTACGCTGCTCGAGGAATTTGCACCACAAAAGTGGCGGCGCTGGATTCCATCTACAACCGGCCTCGGTATTGCCGGCGTGATCCCGGCCTTTAATTCGATTGCGATGTTTGTCGGAGCGTTGGTCGCGTGGCTCTTGGCGAGATCCGCTCCCAAAACAGGAGAAACCTACACGGTAACTGTGTCGAGCGGTTTGATCGCCGGCGAATCATTGATGGGGGTGGGGATCATTCTCTGGATTGAGATTGCCACGCTCTGCGGTCTATGGGCTGGCTAGGAGCGCACGCTCTAAATCTTCGTTGATCGCATTGAGAAAATCAGTCGTGTTTAAGTAGGGTTGCTGTGGGCCGATCAGGCTGGCGAGGTCTTTTGTCATCTTTCCCTGCTCGACGGTTTGGATGCAGACCGTTTCCAACTGATCTGCAAAACGGATCACTGCCGGTGTGCCATCGAGTTTGCCGCGATGCGCCAACCCACGCGTCCAAGCAAATATCGAAGCAATCGGGTTGGTGGATGTCGATTTGCCCTGCTGGTGCTGGCGGTAGTGGCGTGTGACCGTGCCGTGGGCCGCTTCGGCCTCGATTGTTTTGCCGTCGGGCGTCATCAGCACGCTCGTCATCAGCCCCAATGAGCCAAAACCCTGCGCCACAATGTCACTTTGCACGTCGCCGTCGTAATTTTTGCACGCCCACACATAGCCTCCTTCCCACTTGAGCGCGGAGGCCACCATGTCGTCGATCAAACGGTGCTCGTAGGTGATCCCGGCAGCGGCAAACGCTGCCGCAAACTCAGCAGCGAAAATCTCGGCAAAGATGTCCTTAAAACGGCCGTCGTATTGCTTGAGGATCGTATTCTTTGTCGACAGATAAACTGGATAGGAACGGGCCAGTCCGTAGCGAAAGCTCGCCCGCGCAAAATCGCGAATGGAGTCGTCTAGGTTATACATCGCCAGCGCGACGCCAGCTGCCGGGAAGTTGAAGACGTTCAACTCCATCGGCGCCGATCCATCGGCTGGCGTAAAGGTGAGCGTCAGCGCACCAGGACCGGGAATTTTTAGATCGGTGGCTCGGTACTGATCGCCGAAGGCGTGGCGGCCAACAACGATCGGCTTCTTCCAGCCGGGGACGAGACGGGGGATGTTGCCAATGATGATCGGTTCGCGAAAGATCACGCCTCCCAAAATATTGCGGATCGTGCCGTTGGGGCTCTTCCACATTTTTTTGAGGTTGAACTCCTTGACGCGGTCTTCGTCGGGCGTGATCGTGGCGCATTTGACACCGACACCGCATTTCTTAATGGCTTCGGCGGCGTCGATGGTCACCTGATCAGCGGTTGCGTCGCGATTCTCCATCGATAGATCGTAGCTTTGCAGATCGATATCGAGGTGTGGCAGAATCAACCGCTCCTTGATGAATTGCCAGATGATGCGCGTCATCTCGTCGCCATTGAGATCCACAACTGGACCGACAACCTTAATCTTGCCACTGTTTTTCATCGGGATATTCCTAGTGTTCACGGCCGGTAGTCGGCCCTAGGGGCCGAGGCAGGGCAGAGGCGATTTTGTATGGTACGGGGAAACTGAATGGTACGGAAAACAGTGAGAGACGGGAATGGATCGGCCTGCGTGCCACTACCGGCTCTTTTCGCTTAAGGCTGCGAATGCACTGCAAAAGAAATCGTTGTTTTGACTGTGCGTGGGTAGTACAACTGCTGTTGAGTCGATTCGTTCTCTAAAAAACCGACAAGAAAACCGAGTTTACGCATGCAGAGCGTTCAGGATCTTGTCTGTGGCATGCAAGTCGACCCTCTCACGGCCGAGCATTCTGCCGAGTACAACAACGCAAGCTATTTTTTTTGTGCGGCTGGCTGCCGTGAAAAGTTTGTGGCGAATCCGCAGCGGTACATTAGTGTCACGTCGGCCAAGCCTGTGCCGGCGTCCGTGCCGCTGCTGGCTTTGACGCACGATTTAGAGGCCGTTTTTACCTGTCCAATGCATCTGGCGGTCCGGCGGATTGGGCCGGGCACCTGCCCAATCTGCGGCATGGCACTCGAGCCGGAAACGCCGACTCTCACCGTTGAACCAAATGCCGAACTGCTCAAACTAAAACGGGGTTTCTGGGTTGGCCTCGTGCTCACTCTGCCAGTGGTTGTGCTCGAAATGGGCGCGCATTTTTTTAACTGGCACTGGCTACCACAGGCTGCTTCGAACTATCTGCAACTCGTGCTGGCGACGCCGGTCGTGCTCTGGGCCGGTTGGCCGTTTTTGGTCCGGGGCTTTGAGTCGCTGCAAACGCGATCTCTCAACATGTTTACGCTGGTTGCCATGGGCACTGGTGTGGCGTGGATCACGAGCGTTGTTGCCACGCTAGCACCCCGAGTTTTTCCAGCCGCTTTCGGCAATCATGACGGCTCCGCGCCGGTTTACTTCGAGGCTGCTGCGGTGATCACAGTGCTGGTGTTGCTGGGGCAGATTCTGGAAATCGGGGCACGGGAAAAAACGGGAGGTGCCATTCGCGCCCTGCTCAATCTTGCCCCGAGTCTGGCCCGGCGCATTGCGGCAGATGGCAGCGAGCAGGATGTCGGGCTGGAACAGGTGGTGGTAGGCGATCATTTGCGGGTTCGCCCCGGCGACAAAGTGCCCGTTGATGGCACGCTCATTGAGGGGCACAGTTTTGTCGATGAATCGATGCTCACGGGTGAATCGATGCCAGTGGGCAAGCGCGTCGGTGCGCCAGTGATCGGGGGAACAATCAATCAGACCGGTAGTTTTGTGATGCGAAGTGACACCATCGGCCGCGACACCATGCTGGCTCGGATCGTGCAGATGGTGGCGGCGGCCCAGCGCAGCCGGGCGCCGATCCAGCGGATTGCCGATCGGGTTGCCGGTTGGTTCGTACCAGTGGTTCTAGGGGTGGCCCTGATCACCTTTTGCACGTGGTTAGTAGTTGGTCCACCGCCGCGTCTGCCCTCTGCTCTGCTGGCGGCCGTCTCGGTGTTGATCATTGCCTGCCCCTGTGCGCTGGGACTGGCCACTCCGATGTCGATCATGGTTGGCATCGGTCGCGGCGCTCAGTCTGGGGTGTTGATCAAGAATGCCGAATCGCTTGAGTTATTTGAAAAGATCGACACCCTGGTGGTTGATAAAACCGGCACGCTGACCGAGGGAAAGCCGAGCGTTGTGGCTGTGATTCCAACGGCAGGTATTGCCGAGAATGATCTTTTACAACTCGCAGCAAGCCTAGAGATCAAAAGCGAGCATCCGCTGGCGGCGGCCATCGTGGCGACGAGCAGCGAGAGGGGATTGAGCCTTTTGGCAGCAGAGGATTTTGATGCGCCCAGCGGAAAGGGCGTGAGCGGAATTGTTGCGGGGGCCCGGGTTGCCGTTGGCAGTCAGCGCTTCCTTGAAGAAACGATCGGCGCGACCGCACTGCTTGCGGCCGATGCAATGGCAGCGGCAGAGCGGTTGCGAAGTGGCGGAGCAACTGTGGTTTTTATTGCGGTTAGTGGCAACGCAGTTGGCATGATCGGCATTGCCGATCCTATCAAGGCAACAGCGGCCGAAGCCCTGAACGCCCTACGCTCCGCCGGTATCCGTGTGGTCATGCTGACAGGCGACAATCAGACCACAGCTTCGGCCATCGGCGCAGTGCTCGGGATCGATGAGATTGAGTCCGGCATTCTTCCTGAAGGCAAAGGCCTGGTCATCGAGCGGCTCCGACAGCGGGGTCAGATCGTTGCCATGGCAGGCGACGGCGTGAACGACGCACCGGCGCTGGCAGCCGCCGACATCGGCATCGCCATGGGAACGGGGACCGCCGTCGCCATTGAAAGTGCGGGCGTGACGCTGCTCAAAGGCGATCTACGGGGTATTGTGCGGGCCAGGCGGCTGTCGGCAGCCACCATGAGAAATATTCGCCAAAACCTCTTTTTTGCGTTTGTCTACAACGTGGTCGGCGTGCCGATTGCAGCTGGTGTGCTCTATCCTTCGTATGGCCTACTCCTCTCGCCAATCCTGGCCGCAGTTGCCATGTCGCTCTCTTCGTTAAGCGTCATTGCCAATGCGCTGCGTCTGCGGTCAATGCGATTGTGAACGTTCAGCTCGGAGCGATCATTTCCACGAGGATCTCAGCGGCTTTGTAAACCTGATTGAGGTCGATCCATTCGTCGGCTGTATGTGCCTGTGCAATGGAACCGGGTCCGAAGACAACGCTCCGCACGCCCGCGGATGCCAGGACGCTGGCGTTGGTGCCGTAGCGTGCCGCCAACCGCTTGGACAACACGCCGCACGCTGCGGCTGCTGCAATCAGCCGCTGGGACAGGCCACTGTCGCGATCGTTAGGTGCCAGATCGGCATCGGGCAGGCCGGGGCTTTCCAGAAATGGTGCGTCGTGTTCAACCCGCGCTGAACCAACGGCTTCGGCAATCCGCTGGATCACCTCGCTGCGGGCCGCCTCGGGTGACTCACCAGGTACAACGCGGCGATCAATTTCAAGCACCACCAAATCGGCAACCAGATTAACGCCCGTGCCCCCATGAATCGTCCCAATGCTCAGCGTTGGTGGGCCGCAGGGATGCTCGGGGTGCCGCGCGAGCAATTCGCTAGCGAGCTGCTCCAGAGCCAGAATCGCGCGGCCGGCAGGGTAGATGGCATTTTCACCGCGCTCTGGAAACGCGCTGTGGCAGGCGCGGCCATGCACGCGCATGCGCCAACGCACCGCTCCTTTGTGCATTGTCACAACGTCCAGATCGGTGGGCTCGGCGACAATCGCAAAGCTGGGCGGCAGTCCGGTTGCAACCGACTGACCAAAAAGCAGTGCGCGGGCTGGGCCGTCGGCGGGTAGCAATCCGCTCGCACTCTCGGTCCAAAGACGTGCCAGCGCCTTGACACCGGAAAATCCAAACTCCTCGTTGACGGTTGCCGAAAAGACAACTGTCGCCTGTCGCGGCCGTTGGCACACTCGCAGCTTCTCAAGCGCCACAAGCATTGCCGCCATGCCGCCTTTGACATCGCAAGCCCCGCGCCCATAGAGCCGGCCGTCTCGCACCAGCGGCGCAAAAGGTTCGATCGACATGCCGTCGGCGGGCACCGTGTCCTGATGAGCATCCCAAACGAGCATGGGGGCATTGGGCAGCGTTGCCTCCAATCGTGCAAACACGTTGTCGCGGCTAGGCGCCACAGGCTGTCGGGCCCACGGGATGCCCGCCACCGAGAATCGGTGCACCAGATAGTCGCTGACACGACCCTCTAAATACTCCGGTCCAGACACGTCCCGACCCATTGGATTCACGCTGGGACGGCGCACAAGATCGGCGAGTGTGTCGATCGTATCGGATGTATCGAAAACGTCTGCCATTGCTGCTACCTTACCAAACGCGTCGATTGTCTTCCCCTAACCGGTTGACCTGCTAGAATCGTGCTCGATTTGCTCTGTTGTGCTGCAAAATTTTTATGCCTGATTTCGTGAGTCATTTCGTGAAGAGGGGTGCTCTATGAATCGAATGGAGTGGAATCGAATGGAGTGGAATTGTCGCCAGCGGCTGGATCAAACTGCGTGGGCGATTCCTGCACGCAAGCAACGAACGCTCAAGCACTCGTGTGCGTCGGGCTTTTGCCGCCTGCTGCAGGCCGCTGGTATCGGTCTAGCCGGGATCTTGGCTGGGGTCTTCACTCAAATCCAGACTGAAATGCAGGCGGCAGAGCCGGTTGCTGCCCAAGTGAAAGCCGTGCCGGCACCCACAGCAACCAAGTCATCGCCTCTGCCAACGGCCACGCCAGTTGCTGCGTCTCACTCCCAGCCAGCCAGCGACCGAGCGAAAGATCAGGCGGCCATTCGGGCCGCAGCAGCAGCATACATAGCCGCGGTTAAGCGGGGCGACGCCAAGGCGATTGCTGCGCTCTGGACGGACGACGGCGACATCGTTGACGAACAGGGAATGGTCACGAAAGGGCGTGACACTGCCGCGTTGATAGCCAAGAATCCTGCCGACGTTGAGCAGCCGACGATACGACTCAAGGAAACGAGCCTGCGATTTTTGAGCGACTCGGTTGCCATCGAGGATGGCAGTGTTGAATTAACCGTGCCGGGCCTGCCAGCAGTGACCCAAGGCCGCTTCACTGCAACGTGGGTCAAGCAGGGTAACTCTTGGCAGATCGCAAGCCTGCGCGAAACCAAAATCGATCGCGACGGCGGTCCCGCCGGGCTGGCGGATTTGGAGTGGATGGTCGGTGACTGGACTGTGGTCGACAACCTCCTGCCAGATGAAAAAAAGGCCGATGCTCCGGCTGTGCCCGCCGATAAAACCCTGGAAACACCGCGCATGGAGGTTTCGGTGCGTTGGAATGCAACCCACACTTTTCTGCTTCGCGATCTGAAATTCTTGCAGGGCACTGCGACGGTGAGCCACATCTCGCAGCGGATCGGTTGGGATCCTTTAGCCCGTAACATTCATTCGTGGATGTTTGCGACAGACGGGGCATACGGCGAGGGATTTTGGAAAAAAGATGGGGATGCCTGGATCGCACAGACCACATCGGTGATGCAGGATGGCTCACAGATGTCGGCGCTCACAATCTACGTTTACGATCAGAAGGATCGCTGCACCTGGCGATCGTTCCACACGCATGTTGGTGGCGAGCATTTGCCACAGGTAAATATGACGATGATCCGCAAACCACGGAGTGACTTAAAATGACTGCTCTGGCGACCAATCGACTGATGCTCATCGTGGCGGTGGTCTTGATGACTTGCCATGCGCATGCTGCTGTGGCTGAGGAACCGGCAGTTGCTCAAACTCCGGAAACACCCGGGCCAAAGGCGAGCGACGAAAGCGATCTTGCCCGTAAGGCTGAGATCATGAATAGCGCTCGCTGGCGTCGCGCTATTTTTGAACTCGGTGAGTGGCTTTCCAACCAGCCGCTCTATCCGGCCAAGCAAGTCGCCCGGATCAAATCGGATTTCAACGGCCGCGTGGCCAAAATGTCGTCTTATGAAGTCGAGTATCTGCTCGATGATCTGGATGCAAAATTTAAAGTTTTGGACACGCCCGAAGCTCAGGAGGCGCGAGCGTGGGTCGGACAATACATGTCCGTCATGTCCGATCGCAAGCGCGAAGAGCTTCTCAAGGACGTGCCCAACGTTGTCACAATGTCGGCTGGACAACTCTCGCAGGAGCTTGAGAAGATCGAACAAAAACGGGCCCAATTGCAGCAGCAGCACGCCGCCTTCGATCAGAGCCGGGGACAACTCGTCGACCAAGCCCAACTTTCCCGTCAGCAGACAGCGCAGGCAGCGGCCATGGGAAGGAATCAAGGCAGTGGCGGCGGTGGGGGAGCCTATTCGCCGTATGGCAATCAGGGGGGTGGCAAGCCACCCTTTGCCGATTCTCACGGCAGCGGCATGACGCTCACTTCGGGGCCGTTTGGGGCTTATGTTTCGATGAGCCTCGGTAATTTTTAGGGCTTCTAGGCCCCCTGCTCGTCGGCAATCGCTTGTGGCTGTATAACTACTTGGAGTTCGTACGGCCAATCCGATGTCGATTTGCTCAGCCTTCCCTTTTTTGAGCGTCAACTTTGTGACTAATTTCACACAGTGGCCTCCTGCGGCCGAATTTTAGAAATGTACAGGCTTTTCGGTCTGCCCGGCAGCGTTGTTGGGCAGGCTCCTTAACCCACCTCGCACCAACCGTTGCCATGGACGCTATTCTTCCGGTTTTACTGTTTGTAGCCATTGCAGCCGCCGTTTCGGTCGGGCTCGTAACGGTATCGGGGCTCATTGGACCCCGGCGGTCGGGGGCTGTTAAGGCCATGCCGTACGAAAGCGGCATGGACCCGCTGCACGACACCCGTCGTCGCTTCGATGTGCGGTTTCATCTGGTGGCAATCACCTTTCTTGTCTTCGATGTGGAATTGCTCTTTCTCTATCCGTGGGCCGTGGCGAGTCGCTCGCCGGCGGGCGTTGATGCTGCGGTTGCCGGCGGCATTGTTGCCAGTCGCGGATTGGTGTTTGCCGGCGCAATGGTCTTCCTGTCACTGGTCGTCGTGGGCTTTGCCTACGACTGGCGCAAGGGGGTTTTTCGATGGCGCTAGAACTGCCCGAAAACGTGGTTGTCAGCCGGCTCGACGAACTGGCCAACTGGTGTCGCAAAAATAGTCTGTGGCCGATGCCGTTTGCCACGGCCTGCTGCGGCATTGAACTGATGGCCACCGGTGCGAGCAAGCACGATCTCGCCCGCTTTGGTGCCGAGGTGTTTCGCTTTAGCCCTCGCCAGTGTGATCTGATGATTGTGGCTGGTCGCGTGGTGATGAAAATGCTGCCTGTGCTGCAGCGCATCTGGCTGCAGATGCACGAGCCCAAGTGGTGCATCTCAATGGGCGCGTGTGCCAGCACGGGGGGTGTTTTTGATACCTACGCCGTGGTGCAGGGAATCGATCGTTTTTTGCCGGTCGACATGTATGTTCCCGGCTGCCCGCCGCGGCCAGAACAACTCATCCAGGCAATCATTGATCTGCAGGACAAAATCCAGCGCGAAGGCACCATCAGCGGCCGAGAGTTTGATACCGTCGAGCGACAGCAGCGCAAGCGCGCCCTCGTGGAGTCAATCGAACCGCTCACGCTCGATGCTTCCCGCAATCCCTTGCTCCAGCAGCAGTTTTCATTGCAGCAGTTGTCCGGATTGCATACCAATGCCCCACCGCTTGGGCGTAGCTGATCTTTTTTCGCATTGGTATCGTACGTTTTTGGTTGTCATTTTCATCGGTTTTTTCCGCATGCCACACACGCCCCCGCCACTCGACAACGTCCTGCAGTCGCTTGCCTCGCGATGGGGCACGCTGGATGTGTCGACCTATCGGAACCAAACCCGCATCGTTGTTGCAGAATCGGTATCGCTTGAGGTGCTGGAGTTTCTTAAGGCAGAAGGCTTTGATCTGCTCGTTGACGTTACGTGCGTTGACTACCTCGAATATCGCGGCGCACTGAACCGCTACGGCTTGGTCTATCTGCTCACCTCCACCACGACCAATCAGCGGTTGACGGTGCGTGTGTTTGTCGATGATCCAACCCCTTGCGTGCGCAGCGTTGTGCCGCTTTGGGAGGCTGCTAACTGGCTAGAGCGCGAGGTTTGGGACCTCTTTGGCATCCACTTTGAAGGCCATCCCGACCTGCGAAGATTGCTCATGCCGGAGGAGTTTGCGGCCCATCCGCTGCGCAAAGATTATCCGCTGCAAGGACGCGGCGAGCGCCACAATTTTCCTATCCTCACCCGACACGACGGCTGAGCTACAAAAACTGAACACACGCTATGGCTATCGCTACCACCGAGTTTGAATCTGCTGAACGGGCGGGCCATTCCAAAGATTACCACTGGACGCTCAACTTTGGGCCGCAGCATCCCGCCACCCACACCACGCTGCGCATCGTGCTCACGCTCGACGGCGAGCGCGTGGTCGATGCCCAGCCAGAGATGGGCTACCTGCACTCCGGATTTGAAAAACTCGGCGAGCATCTCACGTTTAATCAATACGTGACCGTCACCGACCGCATGAACTACATCTCGCCAATGGCCAATAATGTGGCCTGGCACTGCGCTGTTGAAAAACTCTTGGGCATCGATCTGACGCCCCGCTGCCGGTATATTCGCACGATCGTGGCGGAATTGGCCCGGCTCAGCGACCACCTGCTTAGCAACGGTGCCGTCGGCCTCGACACCGGGGCGTTTACATTCTTTCTTTACGCGTTTTACCAGCGCGAGGTGATCTACGACATTTTTGAGACGCTCTGCGGGGCACGATTCACCAACAGTTACACGCGAGTGGGGGGCGTCTCGCACGACTTCACCCCTTTAGTGGTTCAGAAAATCCGCGACTTCGTCAAGACTTTTCCTAAAACCCTCCGCGACATGGAGCACCTCCTGACTCGCAATCGTATCTTCGTCGATCGCACGCAGGGGGTTGGCGTGCTCTCGAAGGCCGAGGCAATCGGACGCGGTGCAACAGGGCCGGTCGCACGGGCCAGCGGCGTGACGCGCGATCTGCGAAAAGATGAGCCGTATCTGGCCTATGAAGATTTTGATTTTCAGGTTTGCTGTGCCGTAGCAGGCGATTGCTACGCCCGCTACTGCGTGCGGATGCAGGAGATGCGCGAGAGTCTCAAAATCATTGCACAGGCAATCGAAAATCTACCGGCGGGCGCGGCCAATGTCGGCATCGACCAGCGGGCCGCTCTGCCGACAAAAAAGCAGGTTTACTCTACGATTGAGGGCACGATCTCGCACTTTGAATTGTCTATGAGCAACCGTGGCTTTGCAGTGCCCTGCGAAGAATCGTATGCGGCCACCGAGGCCCCGAATGGCGAGTTGGGTTTTTATATCGTCGGTGATGGCGGGGAATCGGCCTACCGGGCGCGCTGCCGACCGCCGTCCGTTTTGCATTTCGCACTTTTCCCTCATCTGATCCGCGGCCACACGCTCTCTGATGTGGTGGCGGTGCTCGGCAGCCTGAATATTATTGCAGCGGAGCTCGACCGATAGCCATGATTGCAGCCAAACGGATTCTCACCACTGAGATGATTCAGAAGATCGAGGCACTGGCCCCACGCTATCCCAATCGACGTGCGCTCACG
Source organism: Planctomicrobium piriforme (assembly GCA_945871035.1). Lineage (GTDB taxonomy): Bacteria > Planctomycetota > Planctomycetia > Pirellulales > UBA1268 > BAIKAL-G1-2R. The sequence goes on from CAMBUD010000012.1 coordinate 32,840, forward strand.
CTGCCAGCGCTGCACATTGTCAACGACGAGTTGCGACACGTGCCGCTGGCAGCGGTGGTCGAGGTTGCTGCACTGCTGGGATTGGCGCCGGCTGATGTGCAAGACACGCTCTCTTTTTACGAGTTTTTCCATCAGGACAAGCCGACCGGTCAGGTGCGTGCCTGGGTCTGCCGCTCAATTTCCTGTGCCCTGCGCGGCGGCGAACAGGTGCTCCAGCACTTGTGCCACGCAGCCGACATCAAGCCGGGGGGCACGAGCGCCGACGGTGCAATCACGATCGAAGCCGCTGAGTGTTTGGGGGCCTGCGATTTCGCACCTTGCATGCTTGCCAATAAAGACCTCCACAAAAATCTGACGCCCGAATCTGCGGTGGCATTTCTGCAGAACATCCGCCAGAGCATCCGCTCGACGCCTCCTCACGCCCACTAATCTCACCATGCAACCCTTCTCCCCCGTTCTGCTCGAAGCTGTCGGCCTACCCACTGGCCACACGCTTGCCAGTTACAAGTCTCGCGGTGGCTATGCCCCGCTGGAAGCTATCCTCGGCGGAAAAAAACCGGCTGATGTGGTCGACATGGTGAAGGCTTCAGGCCTGCGCGGTCGCGGGGGTGCCGGTTTTTCTACCGGTCTCAAGTGGACGTTTCTACCAAAGGATCACCCCGGGCCGATCTACCTCTGCATCAACGCCGATGAAAGTGAGCCGGGCACGTTCAACAATCGGATCCTGATGGAGGATGATCCCCATCAGGTCATCGAGGGGACGATTCTCTCGGCATTCGCCACGCGAGCCAGCACGGCCTACATCTACCTGCGCTATGAATATCCGCACAGCTGGGATCGTCTCCAGACAGCAATTGACGAGGCCTATACCGCCGGTTATCTGGGGAAGAATCTCAAAGGCAGCGGTTTTTCACTCGACATCTATCTGCATCGCGGTGCCGCGGCGTACATCTGCGGCGAGGAGACAGGACTGATCGAAAGCCTTGAGGGAAAACGCGCGTGGCCGCGCATCAAGCCGCCGTTTCCCGCCGTTGAGGGCCTCTTTAAAAAACCGACCGTCGTCAACAACATCGAAACAATGGCCTGTGTTGCGCAGATTGCCCGGCGTGGAGTCGATTGGTTTCGCTCAATCGGCGTGCCTGCCGATCCAAACAATCCACGCGACCCGGGCAGCTACGGACCCAAGCTCTACTGTCTGTCTGGCCACGTTGAAAAACCCGGTTGCTACGAAGCACCGCTGGGCATCACCGCGAGGCAGTTGATCGATGGCCCCGGTGGCGGTGTCTGGAAAGGTCGCAAGGCAAAGGCGGCGATTCCCGGCGGCATCTCCATGGGCCTGCTCACCGAGGCCGAACTCGACACCCCGTTGGACTTTTCCGGGCCGGGCAAGGCGGGCTGCCTAGGCCTCGGCACGGCTGCTGTGGTTGTGATCGATGAAACGGTGAGCATCGTCGATTTTCTGCACAATTCCTGTCGCTTTTTTGCGCACGAGTCCTGCGGGCAGTGCACGCCCTGCCGCGAGGGCACAAGTTGGTCGCTCCAGATGCTGGAGCGGATCAAAGCGGGCAAGGGACGGCTCAGGGATCTCGACTTACTACTCGAGATCGGCACCTCGATGGGCATGATGCCCGGCTCCACGATCTGCGGGCTGGCGGATGGAGCTGCCTGGCCGATTAAAAATGCCATTCAGAAGTTTCGCGGTGAGTTTGAAGATTACATCCGGCAGACAAACCCCACCGGCTGGATGGTCACAGAGCCGGTATCGAGATTAGCTATCGTTGCAACGCACTAATCGCTGCGCAGAGAATAAAAACCCTTGTTTACAGTAAGGCCCCATGCCCACAGTTATCGTTGACGGAAAAGATATCGAGATCGGTGCCGAGGAGCGGCTCAACTGCATCGAGGCGGCGCGTCGAGCCGGCGCAGAAATTCCCCACTACTGCTGGCATCCCGGTCTCTCGGTCGTGGCAAGTTGTCGGATGTGCCTCATCGAAACCGGTGCACGTGATGCTGCCACGGGCAAGATTTCAATGGTGCCTAAGTTAGTGCCTGCCTGTCAGACGCCAGCCAAGGATGGCACGGTGATTATCACCGCCAGCGCGCTGGTGAAGGAAAGCCGGGCACGCGTCGAAGAGGCGTTGCTGATTGATCACCCGATCGATTGTCCCATCTGCGACAAAGCTGGTGAGTGCTTGCTGCAGGATTATCACTTTGAGCACGGCCAAGCTGAGCGTCGTGCCGATTTGCATCCATTCACGAGCCGCCGCCGCGATGTCGGCCCCACCGTCACGCTCTTCGTCGACCGCTGCGTGATGTGCACGCGCTGCGTGCGATTTGCCCGCGAGGTTTCTGGCACGAGTGAGTTGATGGTGATCAATCGTGGTGCGAAAGAGGAAATCGACGTTTTTCCAGGCTATCCGCTCGACAATAAACTTTCTGGAAACGTTGTGGATCTCTGTCCCGTGGGAGCGCTGGGGGATAAAGATTTCCTCTACCAGCAGCGCGTTTGGTTTTTGAAAAGCGAGCCCAATGTTTGCGGCGGCTGCGCAAGCGGTTGTTCCATCACCACTGAGCACAATCAAGACTCTGTCTATCGGCTGAAGCCCCGGGAGAATCCGCATGTCAATAAGTGGTGGATCTGCGACGAGGGTCGTTACGGCTGGCACCACCTCCACGATCAAACGCGTTTGCTGGCCGCTGCTCACCGCACACCAGCCAGCGCCAGCCAGGCGGCAGTTGGATTTCAAGCCGTGGAGTGGGCCGACGTCGTCACTGGACTGCGCAGGGATCTTAAAGTGGCCAAACGCTTAGCTGTGGCCGTGTCGCCGCTGCTGACCGTCGAGGAGGCGTGGATGCTGTGTGCTGTTGCGCGGTCGATCGATCCGCAGGCGTATCTGGCTGTTGGCTTCATCCCGCGCTCAGAGAGCGACGAAACGTATCCCGGTGGCTTTACGATCCGGGCTGAAAAGTGCCCCAACCGTCTGGGAGTCGAATCAGTGATTGCACTGTTTGATCCTGCCGTTCACCACTGGGAGGATCTCCTCGAGCACGTGCAGGCAGGGGGTGCCTCGGCTGCTTGGATCACCGCTGCTTATCCGACTTCGGCTAGCGACAAGCCGTGGATCGACGAGGAAACAGCTGCTGTATTTGCCGGTCTTGAGTGCCTTGTGGTGCAGGATTTTTTTGAATCGCCGCTCACCAAGCACGCCGTCTGGCGACTGCCCGCTGCCGGTTTTGCAGAGCGTGCTGGCACGTGGGTCAACGCTGCCCATCGCGCCCAAACTTTTCAACAGGCCATCCGTCCACCGGCGGGCGTCTGGCCGGAGGGGCGGCTCTTGTGGAACATGCTCGGTCGCCGCGGCCTGTACGACCCGGTGGCGGTGCGGCAACAGATAGCTGAATCCTCCGCCACCTTTGCGGCTCTGGCCGGTGTTCTGCCGGCAACCGGCGTCGATCTCCGCCTTCACCAACTCGCCACGCCCTAAACGCACCCCACTTTCTTACCACGGCCAGATCTTTTATTTTGGTTTCCATGACAACGCTGCTCCCTTCACCAACCACGCTAGCGGCTCTTGCCAAGATCGGTTTGCTCGTTGGCGGACTGATGACGGCAGCTGCCTACCTCGTGTTATTGGAACGCTGGATTGCGGCGTGGGTGCAGGACAGACGCGGCCCCAACCGCGTCGGCATACCACTCACGAAAATCCGGCTTTTCGGCTTGGGTCAACCGCTGGCCGATGGTCTCAAGATCATCCTGAAGGAAGATTTCACTCCCCAGCACGTTGATAAGGTGCTCTACACCGCAGCGCCGTTGGTGATTCTGGCGGCATCGCTGGCAATCTTTGCGGCGATTCCGTTCGGAAGTGTGCTGCCGCCGCTCAACATTCCTGGCCTGCCTGATCCGGTGCCGTTTTTGGTGGCACCGGGCCTCGATGTCGGCGTGCTGTGGGTGTTTGCTCTGTCGAGCATCGCTGTGTATGGCGTGCTCTTGGGCGGCTGGGCGAGCAATAGCAAATATAGTTTTCTGGGCGGCCTGCGGAGCAGCGCCCAACTGCTGGCCTATGAGATTCCACTGGGATTAGGACTGCTGGGCGTGGTGCTGGCCGCCGGTTCTCTCAAGCTCGATGCGATCATGAATGCGCAGGCTGAAAGCGGAATCTGGTATGTGTTTGCGCAGCCGCTGGGATTTCTGGTTTTTATGGTGGCCAGCTTTGCCGAGGCGGCGAGGCTGCCGTTTGACCTGCCAGAGGCCGAACAAGAACTCGTTGGCGGCTACCACACGGAGTATTCGGGCATCCGTCTGCTGTTGTTTTTGGTGGCTGAGTTTTTGCACATGATCACGGCGGCATTTTTGATTGTGATCCTCTTTTTGGGCGGGTGGCACCTGTGGGGAGTGACGGGCTCTGGACAGGAGGTGACGTGGCTGGGAGCAGCTTTGCGCTGCGGCGTGCTGAGTGCAAAAATCTTGGCTGTGATTGTATTTTTTATGCTTGTTCGCTGGAGTTGGCCGCGGTTTCGTTTCGACCAACTCATGAATCTGGCTTGGAAGGTTATGCTGCCCTTGGGCATTGCGAATCTTGTTGTGGTCGCAACTGTTGAGGAGTTTCGCCCGCAACTACTGGCAAGCCTCGGCGCTGGCTGGGCTCAGGGAGCCGCGCTCGCTGCGCCGTGGGCGGTTTTTTTCATCGGCTGGATCGGCGCTGGCCTGCTCACGCCTTCCGGCACCGACAATCGACCAATTCTCACCCGCAGCCCACTGGATGCTGAACACGGACTGCTCACAAACACTTCACGCGATTGGGAAAAGGCTGTGCGATGAAACCAACCGATCCAGCTATCACTTGGCTTGAGCCAAAGCCTCTCGGGCTCACCGAGCGGCTCTATCTGCCACTTTTTCTGCAGGGTCTCACCACCACCGTGCGGCATTTGGTTAGCCCCAAGGTGACAGTCAATTTTCCGGAACAGCGGCCGGTCGTGGGCAATCCACTGATCTATCGCGGCGTGCATCGCCTCAACCGGGACGATGCCGGACGCGTGAAATGTGTAGCCTGTTTTCTCTGCGCCACCGCCTGCCCCGCGCACTGCATCGACATCGTGGCCACGGAAAGCCCTTGGCCGGATCGGGAAAAATATCCGGAGAGCTTTGTGATCGATGAGTTGCGTTGCATCTTCTGCGGTATGTGCGAGGAAGCCTGCCCTGTTGATGCAATCGAACTGACGAGCTTGCTGGATCTCACCGGAAAAAGCCGCGAGGAGATGATCTTCGACAAGGAAAAATTACTCAGCGTTTATGACATGACAAAAATGACTGAGCCGATGCAGTCGGCCGAGCTGGAAAGAATCTCGGAGGGCCCGCTGTGAATCCTGTTGGACTGCCTCCTGTGTCTTCTGGTCTTCTCGTGGCTGGTGCTGTTACAGCGGCGGCAGTCAGCCTGTGGCTGCTTCTGCCGCGCGGCAGTGATCGCCACCAGTCGCGCTCTTTTTATCTCACCCAGCGCTGCGGAATGCTGTTGGGAGTTGTGGCGCTGGCTGGCCTAGCGACGGCCGGCAGAAGGCTGGGCAGCCTTGGTGAGGACGCCGTATTTCTCACGGTGTCGATCGTGGCAGTTGTGTCCGGTGCCGCTACGATCGTGTCGCGATCGCCGGTCTATTCGGCTATCTGGTTTGCGTTGTCTCTGGCGGGCGTAGCGGGCGTGCTCTTGGTGCTCGGTGCTCAGTTTTTGGGAGTGGCCACCATTGTGGTCTATGCCGGCGCAATCCTGGTGATGTTTCTCTTTGTGCTCATGTTGGCTCAACCGTCTGGCCTAGCGCCCTACGACCGGGTTTCCAGCGAACCGCTGCTGTCGGCCGTGGCGGGGGCTGTCTTGCTGGGACTGCTGACACTCTCCATCGGCAGGCTTTCGTCCGGCACGCTCCCGAGCCGCGCTGGCGCAGTTGAAACGCTGGCAACAACTGCCCCGGCCGCTCTTGATCCGCTGGAGGACAATCATGTGGCCCGCCTCGGGGCCGAACTCTTCGGCCGCCACCTCGTTGCGGTCGAAGCGGCGGGAGTGCTGCTGTTGGTGGCGCTCATCGGCTCGATTGCAATCGTCTCGCGCGGAGAACTTGACGCCGTTGCCGACCGGCACAGCACAGCGTCTCACGCTCCCACCAGTCACGCTCCGACTCGTCCCGAGGGCATTGCCTGATGGCTGGCCTGCCGCTCTTACAAAATTCGCTTTTGGTCGGAGCACTTCTCTTTGTCCTTGGGCTGGTGGGCATGCTCACTAGGCGGAATCTGATCGTGCTCTTTTTGTCGGCAGAGTTGATGCTGCAAGGCATTTCCATCAGCCTCGTTGCCTGGAGCCGATTTCATGGCGATTGGGGCGGGCAAGTGTTTGTGATTTTTGTGCTCACCGTTGCCGCCTGCGAAGCGGCCGTGGCACTCGTCTTTGTGCTGCAGGCCTTTGCCCGCACCGGCCGGCTTGATGCGGCTGCTTGGCAATCGCTGCGCGAGTCGAATCTTCCGCGAGTGGTCGATCATGAACTGCCTGCCATCGATGACCTGCCCGCCGATTGGCCCAAGCTCAGCCCGGCGGGCGTGCAGCCTGTTACCGACGAAAATAGTGCCCTGCAACGCGACCACGTGTAGATCCAACTGTTCTTGAGTCCGTTTTTGACTGCGTAAATCCCAATGCAAAACATCTCCCCTGCCACGCTGCTTGTGCTCGTGCCGCTGTTGCCGCTGGTGGGAGCACTCCTCACCTTGCTGCTCGGGAAAATACTGCGTTCCCGTGCCCACATGCCGGCCATCACGGGAATCGCGGCGGCGGCGGCGGTGTCGCTAGTGCTGCTGGCCTCCACATCGATGCAGGTTGGTGCAGGCCCATCCAGCGGTGAGCATGCCGAACCGGTGCGTCCCGTTGAAATGATCACAACGCTCTGGCAGTGGGCAACCGTCGACAAAGCCTATACGCCCGACGCCGGTAGTGCGGCGGCAATTCCCGGCACGCCCATTGGTGAGCTTACCACCGAGATGCGACCTTTTTCGATCCCCGTAGTGCTGCGACTGGATCCACTGACTGCCATCATGCTGGCGATCATTACCTGCGTCGGTCTGCTGGTGGCTATCTACTCGGTCGGCTATCTGCACGACGATCCCGGCTACACGCGCTTCTTCACGCTCTTTGCGATGTTTGTCTTCTCGATGTCGATGCTTGTGGCGGCTAGTAACTTCCTGATTGTCTACGTTTTCTGGGAAGCAGTCGGGGCTTGCAGCTATCTGCTGATTGGGTTCTGGTTTCAAAAGCCCGAGGCGGCACGCGCCGCGAAGAAAGCGTTTCTGGTCAACCGCATCGGTGACTTTGGTCTAGCGATTGCCGTCTTTCTGCTCTGGATGACCTACGGCACTCTCGACTTCCACGACACGCTCTCCGCTAACGGCACGATTCTGCCCGGCATTCTCGGCCAGACGCGATTGGCCGACCCCGCCGGTATGATTGGGGGCGCGGTGGGGACGGCAATTTGCCTGTTGTTGCTGCTGGCGGCGTGCGGTAAAAGTGCGCAGATGCCGCTGCACGTTTGGCTTCCGGATGCTATGGAAGGCCCCACGCCCGCCAGCGCACTGATTCATGCTGCCACGATGGTCACTGCCGGCATTTATCTAGTGGCGCGTTGTGCACCGCTGTTTATCGCCTCCCCTGGTGCGCTCGTGATGGTTTCGATCGTGGGGGCAACAACGGCGCTCGTGGCGGCGCTTGTGGCCACGGTGCAATACGACCTCAAACGCGTGCTGGCCTATTCCACAATCAGCCAACTCGGTTACATGTTTGCCAGCCTCGGCACCGGTACCATGCTCGGATTCACTGCGGCCATCTTTCACCTGCTAACCCATGCCTGCTTCAAGGCGCTTTTATTTCTCGGCGCCGGTAGCGTGATGCATGCAATGGGAGGCGTGATCGACATGCGACGTTACGGAGGCCTGCGACGCTTGATGCCGATCACGGCCGCCACTTTTCTCTGCGGCGCGTGTGCGCTGGCCGGTGTCGCACCCTTCGCCGGCTTTTTTAGCAAGGACGAGATTCTGGCCACTCTCCACTCCAAGGCCTGGCCCAACACTCACGGACAGCAGCAGTCGCCAGCAACCGGACACGCCCACCTGCACCTCAGCAGCTTTTCATCTGATGCCGTAGCCGATGATCTCACGGCAGATGCTCTGATCGGCCTCGATGCGCTGAATTGCCCTGATGTCTGGAGAATCCTCTTTTTCATGGCGCTGATCACGGCTGGGCTGACCGCCTTTTATACGTTTCGCGCTGTTTTCATGACCTTCACCGGCCCAACGCGGGTGCCGGCAGAGGCCGGACACCACGCCCATGAATCACCGCTGGTGATGACGCTACCGCTGATGATTCTGGCTACCGCTTCGCTTGTTTTAGGCTGGTTGCTATTCAGCACGCACTGGCTGTCGCATTTTCTTTCGGCCACGCCGTCCTTTGCCTTGCCGGCTTTTGGGCAAACGGCCAACGCTCCTGTCTTTCATCTTGATCTGGCCATTCAAGGCACGCTTGCCGCGGCGGTCGGCATCGTTGTGGCGGCCATTGGTCACTTGGGTCGCCGCAGTGATGGCCCGCAGATGGAACGATTTCTCGGACCGCTTGGAGCCCTCTTCGCCAATCAGTTTTTCTTCGATCAGATCTATAATGTTCTGGTGGTGCGACCCCTAGAACTTTTGGCCATGCTGGCTGGGATCATCGATCGTTTCCTCGTCGATGGTCTCGTCGATTTCATCGCCTCCTTGCCGCTGGGCATCGGATCGGTTGTCCGGCGGTTGCAGTCGGGGGTTCTGCAGCGATACGCGCTGGCCGGGGTGATGGGCGTGCTCTTGATCGTGTTTGTGCTGGCCTGGCAACTTCGTAGCTAAATTACTTCTTCTGGAATCGCTGCACGTTATGAATAGTTTAACCCCCAGCACGCATCTCTTGCTTGTGCTCGCCACGCCGCTGATTGGAGCGGTCGTGGCTTGGGTGCTGGGCGCCCGCGGCCGCCATGCTGTGCGACAAAGCGCCGTTGTGACCGCCGGCCTCACGCTCGTCTCCACCGGTTGGCTGATTGTGCGTTACCTGCAAAGCCCGGAAGCTGCTGCTGGCGAGCCGTACGCTGTTACCACATTGCCCTGGCTGGTGAGCGGCATTTTCGACGTCCGCTTCTCGATCGGTCTCGATGGGCTCTCGCTCTGGTTATTTGGTCTTTCCGCGCTGCTATCACTGACGGCTGTCTTGGTGAGTTGGGAAGCGATCAAGGAGCGTCCGATCGGTTTCTACGTGCTCTTACTGGTGCTTGAGGCCGCCATGCTGGGCGTGTTTGTGGCCCGTGATGTGATCCTCTTTTATGTCTTTTTTGAGTTCACGTTGGTGCCGCTATTTTTTCTGATCGGCATCTGGGGTCACGACGACCGCCGTCGGGCTGCCGTGAAATTTTTCCTTTACACCCTGGCCGGTAGCGTACTGGCATTTTTGGGTCTGCTGGTGATCGTGCTCTGGCATGCGTCACATGTAGGCAACGTGACATTCGATATAGACACACTCACTGCCGGCATGGCAGCCCATCCCCTGCCGATGAATGCCGAGGGCGGTTGGCTGCAGTTGATTGTTTTCTGGGCTCTGTTCGCTGGCTTCGCCATCAAAGTGCCGATCGTGCCGTTTCATACCTGGCTGCCGCTGGCCCACGTGGAAGCTCCAACCGGTGGCAGCGTCGATTTGGCCGGCGTGCTTCTCAAAATCGGTATCTATGGATTTTTGCGTTTCTCACTGCCGATGCTGCCGGATGCTTCTGCAGTCGCAGCGCCGTGGCTGTTTGGCTTGGGAGTTGTGGGCATTCTCTACGGAGCGCTGGTGGCGCTGGTGCAGAGCGACCTCAAGCGTTTGATTGCGTACTCCAGCGTGAGTCACATGGGGTACTGCGTGTTGGGAATCTTTGCCCTCGAACGCGTTTCGCTGGAAGGGGCCAATCTACAACTCATCAACCACGGCCTGTCCTCGGCTGGTCTCTTTGCCCTTGTCGGCATGATCTACGAACGCTTCCATACGCGTTCCATTGTCAATCTGGGCGGCATCGCCACCAAGGCGCCGTGGTTGACGGTGCTCTTCATGGTGTTCACATTTTCCAGCATCGGTCTGCCTGGTCTGAATGGTTTTGTTGGTGAATTCATGATTCTGGCCGGCTCATTTCAACGGGCTTGGACGGGGGTTGCGCCCGCGTTTCAATCTCCTTTTCTGGTGATGAGCGTGTCGGCCGTTCTGGGTGTGGTGCTGGGGGCGTGGTACATGCTCTGGGCGGTTGAACGCGTTTTCTTTGGAACATCTCGGCAACCGCCCCACGGTCCTCCCGTCGAGGCTTGCGATCTACGCTGGTATGAAACACTCTCGCTGCTGCCGCTGGTGGTGTTTGTGTTTTGGATTGGGATCGCTCCCGCCACGTTTCTCCATCCTGCGGCCGCCGCCGTTCGCAATGCATCGAGCGCTGCAGCCGAGGCCTTTGCAGACCGCATGCAGGCAGCGCAGGCAACTATCCAAACGATTGCCCCGACCGTCAATCGCGTTGTCGTGCATCCGCATGCATCTACGCCAATAAACGTTTTCCCCCAGCCACTTCCCAGCCAATCTTCAGCCAATCCATGACAACCTCACTGCAAACTTTTTTCCTGCTCGGCCCTGAGATTGCACTGGTCGCAGCGTCGCTGGTTGTCTTTCTGGCGGGCGCCTTTGCCGGTCTTCGCGGTGGCTGGTCTGTAGCGATTGTGGGCATTGTTGGGGCGATGGCTCTTTCCGGCGGCCAACCCACCGATGGGGAAACGCTGGTTTCGGGTAGTGTCACAATTGATGGATTTTCTATCTTTGTGCGCTGGATGGTGCTGTCGCTCGGCTTGCTTTTAGCGCTCGTGCAAGCTGGTGATCTCTTTCGTTCGGCAGTCGGCCATAACAGCCTGCACAACAGAGGGGGCACCTGCGAGGAGGCCGGAACATTTCTTATTTTGCTGGCCGGCTTATCGCTTGTCGGTGCAGCCAACGATCTTGTGCTGCTCTTTGTGGGTCTGGAACTGGTATCCATTCCAACCTACATCTTGCTGGCCCTGAAACGCACCGACCCGCACGGACAAGAGGCGAGTCTCAAGTATTTTTTCCTGTCGCTAGTCGCCTCTGCGCTGTTTCTCTATGCGGCTGTCTGCTTTTATGGAATGGGTGGCTCGACCAGTCTGGCGGCGATTGGCGCGCGGCTGCAGTCGAATGACGAAACGATCGTTGGCATGGTGGTCGTACTCCTACCGGTGGCGTTGGGGATGGCGATGGCTGGTGTGGCTTTTCGTTTAGCCGCCGTGCCGATGCATTTTTATGCCCCCGATGTCTATGAAGGAACTAGCCCTGGCAATGCTGCCTTGCTCTCAACACTGCCGAAGATTGCCGGTCTGGTGCTCTTGGTTCGACTGTTGGCATTGGGGATTCCTGCAGCAGGCAGTCTGACGGCCACTGATGCGGCGTCGATCGGGGCCGGTGCCACTTCACACCTGACACTGTTCTGGCAGTTAACCGCTGTGTTGGCCGCTTTAACCATGACCGTCGGCAATGTGATGGCCCTGCTGCAGAAAAATCTACGCCGGTTGCTGGCCTGCTCATCGATTGCCCATGCCGGTTATCTGCTGGTAGGCGTGGCGGTGGCAGCTGCCGCAGCGGCTGCACAAGCAGACCGCACATTGCAGGCTCATGTTAGTGATACCTCCTGGACACTGGGTCTGGGAGGCATGAGTGCCTCACTTTTTTATCTCGCCACATACGTACTGGCAACGACCGGTATCTTTGCTGCCATCACATACTTGGGCCATCGGTGGCCAGAGTGGAACAGCGGCAGCGGACCGCGTCCTCCTCGTGAAGAAATCGCTGTGATCGATGACCTGAATGGGCTTTCCGGCACCAATCCCGTCGCTGCGTTTGCCTTGGCACTCTTTCTGTTGAGCCTGGCAGGCATCCCGCCGCTGCCGGGCTTCTGGGGTAAATTATCGTTGGCCGCTTCGGCGCTGGAGGTTGACTGGAACGCACCCATTGGTTTTGGCAGTCGCCGAGCCGTGTTTGTGGCGCTGGCCGTCATTTTGGTTCTGAATGCGGCGATTGCGGCGGCTTACTACTTACGGATCATTGCGGCGATTTATTTCCGGACAACCAAGCGTGGCGTACAAACCGATGGCGGGCTCTCGGCAGGCTTTGCCATGCTGATTTGCATGGCGCTTTTGCTGATGGTGATGCTGCAGCCACGCGGTCTCTTTGTGTCGGCCTCACGGGCCGGCAGCGGCAGCACTTTTGCATCCATTCGCGTCCAGCATCCAACCCAAACAATCGACCCTCAATAGGTATTTCTATGACACCCTCTGTCCCCGATCAACAGTCTGTTGCTGCCGTACTGGCTGCCGTTGCCGACCCGGAAACTGGGCGCCCGTTGGCTGAAATGGGGCAGGTGCAATCGATTGCGGCCACAGCCAATGCCATCCGAGTTTCGGTGGGGCTCTGCAGCCATTCGGCCATTCTCAAGCAGTCAACACGCGGACGGATCGAGGAATTGCTACGCACGCGATTCCCGCAGGTGCCGGTCGTGGACGTCGAGATTGTCGAGCACATTCGACCGCCTGCCAAGCTTGGTCAGATTGGTCTGGAGGCCAAGAGCGTGATTGCCGTTGGCTCTGGTAAGGGGGGTGTTGGCAAAAGCACCATTGCTGCTTGCATTGCGCTGGGATTGGCGCGGGCGGGCAGTTGCGTGGGGTTGCTTGATGCCGACGTCTATGGACCAAGCATTCCGCATCTGTTGGGACTCACCGGTCGCCCAGAAATTGAAAACGGGAAACTGCAGCCGATGCGCTACCCCACGGTGCTGCTAGAACCGGCGACACAAACCACTGTTGCTCACTCCATGCCGGTCATGTCGATGGGCTTTCTGATCCCAGCGGGTGAGGCTGTGGTGTGGCGTGGGCCGATGCTGCATGGCGCCATCACGCAAATGCTACGGGATACTGCCTGGGGGCAGCTCGATTATCTCATCATCGATATGCCACCAGGAACCGGCGACATCGCACTGACGCTCTCGCAGGTGCTGCCGCTCACCGGTGCGGTGGTTGTCTGCACGCCGCAAGATGTGGCACTGCTCGACGCCACAAAGGCGATCGCCATGTTTCGCAAAGTGAATATTCCTATTTTAGGAATGGTGGAAAACATGAGCTTCTTCATGCCGCCCGACAGCGGCAAACGCTACGACATTTTTGGCAGCGGCGGTGCAAAACGCACGGCCGCCGAACTGGAAATCCCGTTTCTCGGCGAGGTGCCCATCCAGATCCCCATTCGTGAGCACGGTGACGCCGGCCGTACGGCCGACAACTACATCGATCCCGCTAGTCGACCCTATCTGGAAACTATCTGCGAACGCCTGGTTGGCAATCTGGCAGCCGCCCATGCCGCACGACCGCCAATGCCCTCGCTACCCGTGCTCTGAATACACGCCGGCCGTTCGGGATCTATCGTCACACGCTGTGCGATTGCCGCTTCGGCTGCGAGATGCCCACGACGGAACTGGCGGAAGCTCGACGAGCGTTTGGATTTTTCGAGACTATTCACGCCTGCATCACCGCAGGAGCACAGCCGAGAAAAAGACACCGCAAGGAGACTTCTGCCATGCCGGAGCCCATGCAAGACCCACGACGGCAAGATTAGCGGCGATAGCGCCAAGGTCTTTGTCGCGTCTGTGTTTGACGCGAGGAGGATTGCTGACGAACTGTCGGTGCCGTTCCTCTGGCAGTGCTGCGATACTGGTATTCAACCGGACTGGGTCGAGGAG
>CAMBUD010000013.1 GCA_945871035.1 Planctomicrobium piriforme
AGCGCACGCAGCAGCATCTCGCGCAGCCGGGGAGAAACCTGCTTGGCGCCGCAGGCACGTGTTGCAATCGCCCACGCCAATTTAAAGGCCACGCCGGCGCCGCACAGTTCGCCGAACGGATACTCGGCGCCCGGCAAACGCGGATGCACAAGCACGTCGGCTTGCGGTAGTGAGTCCGCGAGGTTGTGGTGATCGGTGATGATCAATGGCAGCCCGAGTCTTTTGGCGGTCAACGCTTCGCTCACACTGGCGATGCCACAGTCGACCGTGATGACCAACTGCGCGCCTTTCTTGGCGAGCATCTCGAGGGCTTCGCTATTGAGACCATAACCCTCCTCGAAACGATCGGGCACGTACCATGTCGGCGTGGCACCAATGGCTTCGAGACAACCGATGAGAATAGCAGTGGCGCACATGCCGTCGGCGTCGTAGTCGCCGTAGACGACGATCTGTTTACCGGCTTGTGCTGCTGCCAGAATCTGATCGGCGGCCAAAGCAACGCCCGTCAGCATTTCTGGATCGCTCAGATCGGCGAGTTTGCTGGAAAGAAACGTCCGCATGCGGACGGCGTCTGTCAGGCCGCGAACCGCCAACAAACGGGCAACGATCGACGACACACCGGCCGCGCGTTCGACTGCCGCGATCAAGGCCTGGTCGTGTGGTTGGAGATGCCAGCGTTTGGGCACAGAATAAGTTCCTTGCAAGAAGCTGGCACTTAGTATACGGGATTACCAGCGTGCGGGAGTCCACGGAGGCCCTCGCCCCCAGTGGCAGCCTGCAGGTCTATGGCCCTCAGGGTAGCATCACGGTGCATTCGCTGCCCGACACGGTATAGTGACGCCCTTCAACCCTAGCGGCACGTACTTCCCGGAGATTGTTATGCCGATCGCTGAAATAAGTTTTCCGATACTCCCGACGAAATTGAAGCGCGAAGACCTGCCGCAAGACAAAGTTCTTTGTGAATTCTGCACCGCCAAGTGCTGCCGCTATTTCGCGTTGCCGTTGGAAACGCCAACAAACCGCGAAGATTTTGAATACATCCGCTGGTTTCTCCTCCACGATCAGTCTTCGGTATTCACTGAGGGGGGTGTTTGGTATGTCTGCGTGCACACAGTCTGCAAACATCTGCAGGAAGATCAGCGTTGTGGGATCTATGAAACCCGACCCCCGATCTGCCGTGAGTACACCACTAAAGATTGCGAATACGAGGACGAGTGGGTCTACGATCAATATTTTGAGACAGCCGAGCAGGTAGAGGAATACATGGACGCCGTGCTTGGCCCAGGTGGTAACGCCATCGGTGATGGTCGCAAGAAAAAAAATCGCCGGCAGTCGATTCGCAGCCGCAAGCCTGCGCTGCTACCGATTCTGTAGCACTTTTTTTTGAGGAATGCCTCCCCTGTGATTGAACCCCGCACGCTCAAAGGTTTTCGAGACCACCTACCGGCGCAGGCGCTGGCTCGCGAGAAGATTCTCGATACCACCCGCCGCGTCTACCGCTCCTACGGTTTTGCGCCCATCGACACGCCGGCGCTTGAGTATCTGGAAATTCTGACAGGGAAGGGAAGCGAGGAGACAGACAAGCAACTCTACCGCTTTACCGATCATGGTGGTCGCGAGGTGGGAATGCGTTTTGATCTCACCGTTCCATTTGCCCGGTTCTGCGCCCAGCACATTGGCATCCTCGGCACGCCCTTTAAGCGCTACCACATGGCAACAGTCTGGCGCGGTGAAAACACGCAGCGCGGACGCTACCGCGAGTTCATGCAGTGCGACTTCGACACGATTGGCACAACCAGCCCCGTTGCCGATCTGGAAATGGTGCTGGTTGTGCACGACCTGCTGACGGCCATTGGCATTGAGCGGTTTACGATTCGCATCAATGACCGCCGCGTGCTCACCGGTATCCTCGAACAAATCGGGTTAGCCGAGCGTTCCACAAACGTTTTGCGTGCGCTCGATAAACTCGGCAAGGCAACGGCCACGATGGTGGCCGCTGATTTAGAGGCGCAGGGAGTGTCGTCGGCTGCCAGCGCAGTGCTGCTGGGCATGGCAGAGCTCACTGGCCCGCCAGCGCAGGTGCTGGCGGCATTAGAAACGCTTGTCGGCGCTACACAGATTGGCCAGATCGGCGTGGCAGCGTTGCGGGCCCTGGTGGATGGCGTGCAGCAGGCTGGTGTTGCCAACAATAGAGTCGTCATCGATCCGTCAATCGCGCGTGGCCTCGACTACTACACGGGCATCGTGCTGGAGTGCTTTCTTGACGACCTACCGGCGCTGGGCAGCATCTGCTCCGGCGGTCGCTACGACAATCTGGCCGGGCTCTACACGAAACAGTCGCTGCCGGGCGTAGGCGCTTCGCTGGGCATTGACCGCCTGCTGGCTGGCCTCGAGGAACTCGGTCGCATGGATCGAGTGGAAACCCCTGCCGAACTATTTCTGGTCTACTTCGACGAGTCGCATCTGGCAGACTACGTGCGGATCGCTGCTGCGCTTCGCGCAGCTGGCATGGCCGTCGAATTCTTTCCGGAAGCCCGCCGCGTGGGACAGCAACTCAAAGTGGCGGCCAAGAAGGGATTTCGCCTGGCGATTGTGATCGGCAGCGATGAGTTTTCCGCTGGTACCGCACAGCTTAAAAATATTGCCACGCAGGCCAGCACAACAATCGACTGGCACGGCAGTGTACCGGTTCTCGTCGACGCCATTCACTCGCAACTCGAAGCGATTCGAGCGGGACACTAAAACCCAGATCGATTACCCGTCACACGCCATCGGCAAGCGGGACGCGTGGAATCGGAAGACCTACTCCGAGGAATTGGGAGCCACTCAAGTCCGATCGCTTCCAGAATCCGACGGTCCGCTCCCGACCGGGAGTTGGATTTTTTCGTTGCCATCGTTCACGGAGGCAGTGATTGAACGGTCGCAGAGGCGTTGCCGGTAGAGCAGCAGGCCGTGGGCAGCGTGGTAGAGGGCCCCGCACTCGACGTCGACATCCGCCGTCTGCTCAAGCATGGTCACCAGCCGATCGGCCGCGTGCGCCATCCATGGCTCTGCCAGACGTTGGTCATCCAGCGCCAGTACGAGCACTTCAAAGACGTGCCCAGTGGCTCCGAGCTTGGCAAAGATGTCAGCCGATGTGCCAGACCTTTCGAACGAGTGAATGGAAAAGCTGCCATCGGCCTGCTGAAACCGCTGCGCCCTGTCGATGGCGTCTTGAATGGTGTCTGCCGCTGCCGCCCAGCCACCGGAGAGGTCTGAAGGTGTCTGCCCGACAGCCTCGCCTTGAGCGTCGGCGTGTTTGTTAACGGCCGACACCAGTCCGTAAAGACGGTGTGCACCGCCGCAGGGACTGCTGAAGAGATCGGCATCGGCCTCCATCTGCACGACACGCTCGGTGGTCCACGTCGATCCGTCCCGAGCCTGCCACGTCGCATCGGCGGGAAGATACGCCGACAACGCCATCAGCGTCCAGGTGGCCTCTTGGCCCGGTTGAATATCAAACTGTGCTTGCGAAAGGAGATCTGCGACCGTGTAATCCCGCCCGCCAACTCGGAGGGGTGTGTCGATCGGAATGCCGTGGCTGCCACACTGCGACAGATAGCCCAGCCACTGATCGGGATGGCCTTGCCCGGTGGTGCTGCCATGATCGACCACCGCGATCACTCCCGGCTTGCCCGGCCGCAAGGCCCAGCCATTGAGCGTGCCGCCGCCGAGTAAATAGTCGAGTGCTCCCGATACTTGACTGCCGTGCTCGATTGGGAAGTCTTGCCCAAAAGCGAGGATGCCGTGCACGACCTGCCAGGCTCCGTGCACCGAAGCATTTAAACGTCGACCGTCGCGGACATGCTTTAAAACGGCATCGATTCGCGCACACAGCTGCGGTGTGTCAACGGCAGTGGGATGGGAAACGGTGCGTGGAGAGCCACAGGCTGTGGCCATTACCATCAGCAACGCCGCCAGAATCCCGGCCAGAAAACGGAGACAATGATTGTTCAAGAGCGCGACTTTCAACAGAGGAAGCGGAGGGCAATCGCATGAAAGAGATGAAAAACCTGCCAAAATAGCACGGAAGAAAAAAATAGCAGCCGACAGCTTTGCCGATCGACAATTCGCTAGAATAACACTTCTCACGCATGTCTTGCCGAGAATAGCATGTCTGTGGCACAGCATGCCGTGACCAACGTGTCTGCTGCGTGCCCATTCCTGCGTGCCCATTCACGCGAGACAGGCAGAAATCTTGAGGAGGCTTTGTTCGTTATGCCAATGTACTTTGATCCAATGTACATGCTGTTCATTGCCCCGGCCCTCTTATTGGCGCTGTGGGCTCAATGGAGAGTGCGCACATCGTTTGCCGCTGCTGCCAAGGAGTTTGCGCCGCTATCGGGTGCCGCCGCCGCCCGGCTCATTCTGGACTCGGCAGGTGCAACCAATGTGGTGATCGAGCAGGTGGCTGGCCAACTGACGGACCATTACGATCCGCGGACGAAGGTTTTGCGGCTTTCAGAAAATGTATACAGTGTTCACTCGCTCGCTGCCGTCGGCATCGCCGCTCACGAAGCGGGCCACGCGCTTCAGGATGCCCAAGGCTACTCGCTCATGGCCATCCGGAATGCTGCTGTTGGTGTGGCAAATATTGGCAGTGGCTTCGGGCTCTTCGTCTTCATGATCGGCTTTGCAATGGCGCTACAGCCTATTGCTTGGCTGGGCATTATTTTGTTTGGTGCAACCGTTTTTTTCCAGCTCGTGAATCTGCCCGTCGAAATTGATGCGAGCAATCGCGCAAAGGCACAATTAGTCGGTCTGGGCATCGTGCCGGCAACTGGCATGCCCGCCGTCAATAGTGTTCTGCATGCGGCTGCGTGGACGTACGTTGCCGGGACGCTGCAGAGCATCCTCACGCTGCTCTACTACGCCAGCTATCTCACTGGCGGCAGCGACTCAGATCGCTAAAGGCCGCGGTTACAAGCGGGCTAAAAGCGCAAGCCATTGGCTGGCCAGGCTCGTCAGCGTTGCTGGTTAGTGATTGAGCGAATAGAGCAGCACGTTGAGAGCGATCTTTTCGGCGTCCTGCCGGCTGTAACCGGTGCACTCCAGCGAGTTTTGTTTTTCCAGAGCGCACGACAGATCGTAGGGTGAAAAAATCACAGCCCAACGGTCGCCGATGCGAATGCCCTCAAGCTGCGGAGCGATCTGTCGCTTGCTGGCTGCCAGCGGGCCATCGCCGCCAGCAGGCTCGCGAAGAGTCACCTCTTGAATGTTGTAGCCGCCATATTCCTTGGCAGTGAAGACGGGATCATCGGCAGGAATCGCCTCAAGCGTGCGCGCGGGTAACAAAGCAGCAATCTCGGTGCGGAAGGCGTTGCTAAAGGCACTTGAGGCACAGACGCTGTCAGCCAGCAGCATGCCGCCGCGTTCAAAAAAAAGCCGGAGTTGCTGGCGGCGTGGCTCATCAAAGCTAAAGCCCTGTCGGCCATGCATGAACACGATGTGGTAGTTAAAGAGTGCAGGATCGAGGGGGTCGATCTGGCTGGGAGTCTCATCGACGCGCACGCCAAGTTCGCGGGCAGCGGCCCGCAGAATGTTTGCCAAGGCTGCCGGCGCCGCGTCGCACATGCCAGCATGACGCAGCTTGGCGATGGCAAGCTGGCCACGCTCCAAGTTGTCTGGAGTGGTATTTGGATTTCGGTCGAGCACAAAGAGTTCGTCCTTGCGCTTCAGCTCGCGATTGGTTGCGTAGGCCAAAACGTTGGTGCCGATGGCCAACGCTGCATCGACTTCGCGGCGCACTTGAGCGGGCAGACTGTGGCTGGCGGCGCCGCCGATTTCCCAGAGGCAGGAGAGGCTCGGCATGGCCGATTTGTTCTTGGCGAGATCGCTCGGCGGGGCATAGATCAAACAGGTGCGGCAGCCGTAGTCGATCCCTAACAGGGCACGGTGCAACTCCGGCGGCACGATCTCCTCGGCGTTCCAGACGGGATGTTCTGGCGGCAGCAATCGCAGTTGGTATTCCGGCTCAGGAAAAATCTCACCCACGAGTTGTCGCAGCTGTTGATCGAAATCACCGCTGGCTGGACAACAGGCCTCGGCAAAAATGAACCCCCCTTCGTCGATGTAAGCCCGCAATCGCGTGCCGGCATTGGGTCCAAGATCAAAAGCGATTTTTCCTGACAACCAGAAAACAGGAGCCTGAAGCAAGTCATCGAGCGTGGCACTCGGCGTGTCGAGGATATGCCAGGAGAGACCCGCCGGATAGTCCTTGCGCCAACGCGATTCCACATGCTCGACAAGATGTGAGATATCGTGGCCGTGCCGGTTCCAATCGGATTGTGGGTCGTGGCGGCTCTTGGCCACAATCACCGGTCGGCGACCCTTGGCCAGAAATAAGAGTGCAAAGCTGGTGGCCACCACAGGATCCTCGATGCGTCCCCCACGGAAAGCACCGGAGAGCGCATCCTGCGAAGCAACCAACGTTCGAGCGCCCTCCAGATACCAATCCGACTCCCCAATGAATCGCCGCGCGGTGAATCGTCCCACGCGTTCCAAGCCGTAGAGGTAGTAATAGAGCCATGTTTGGCCGCCGCTGCCAGGGTTTTCCACTACCGAAAAACGCTTTCCCAGCCAATCCATGGCCCGCTCCAGTACGCGGGGAGAGGCGCCGCCACCGCAGCAGGAAACAGCGTTTTG
Source organism: Planctomicrobium piriforme (assembly GCA_945871035.1). GTDB lineage: Bacteria > Planctomycetota > Planctomycetia > Pirellulales > UBA1268 > BAIKAL-G1-2R. The sequence goes on from CAMBUD010000013.1 coordinate 6,685, forward strand.
GGCGGCACGTGCATCGGGTGTGCCGATGTGCTCCGATGTGATCCAGATGCTGGCGATGCCGGCGCAGGTCATGCTGCCAGAACCGCCGCTGTTGCCTATCGTATAGCCCCACGAACCATCGCTGTTCGCGCATGAAACCCAGTACTGCTGTGATTTCATCCAGATATCCGGTCGCACGCGCACGCCCACTCTGTCGGCCTCATGGAGTGCCAACAAGGCAAACTGGGAGTTGGAGTTATCGCCCGTGCCCCGGTTGGCACCATACGACCACGATCCAGTGGCTGGACCTTGGGCAACCTGACTGTTCTCCAACCACTCAACATTACGATTCAGGATGACCCGATCGGCATCGGGCGCGAGCATCGCCAACACGAGCGTCTGCAGCGACACCGAGTAGGTTTCCTCCGGTTTTTGTTTGCGTAGCCACTCCAACGCCCGCTGCATCGCTACGTTGTTACTCTCGACACCGGCATTCGCCAAGCTCAGGAGCACCAGTGACGTTGCGCCGACGCGGGTGTCTTCGGTGCGCATCGAACACTCCCACGATCCATTGGCCTCCTGTTCACGGATCAGCCAGTCGCGGGCCTTTTCGATCGAGCGTTGGATTTTTTCTGGCGACAAGCCAGCAGGCGCCCGCTCTTGAGCCGGTAGGCTGGCTGACGGCAGGAACCACAGCAGCAGCCAGAATCTGTGAAGAATCCAACAAATCGGTCTTTGTCGGATGCGATGCACTGCTGGCCTCGGGCTTGAATACAAAACGGAAATTAAAAAACAGGAAACGCAGCTCTTTCGGACAGTGCGAACTTCTAGCACAATCCATTCTACCGCAAGCCGACGGCACTGCCCAAAACTCGGTCTAGATCGAGAGTTGGTTTGCCGCTTTTGCGACTGCGACCGATACTAATGAGGGTCGCCTCGTACCGCCCCGGTTCAAGAAGGGAATCCCGTCGTGTCCACAGCCCCCCGTCCTAAAACGCTCGACAGTATTTTACAGGAATTTGCGCAGCATCGAAAGCTGATGCAGGAGGAACTGCAGAAGGTGATCGTCGGGCAGGATGAAGTCATCGAACAACTCTTTGCCGCCATCTTCACCCGTGGACACTGCCTGCTCGAAGGCGTGCCGGGACTGGCAAAAACGCTGATGGTTTCCACGCTGGCAAAGATTCTCGACGTGGGCTTCAAGCGTGTGCAGTTTACGCCCGACTTAATGCCATCGGATATCACGGGTACAAACGTGCTCGAGGAAGACGATACCGGCCGCCGCAACTTCCGGTTTGTCGAAGGGCCGATCTTCACAAATATTCTGCTGGCAGATGAGATCAATCGCACGCCCCCCAAGACACAGGCGGCCCTCCTGCAGGCGATGCAAGAGCGAGAAGTTTCTGTCGGTCAGGAAACCTACAGCCTGCCCGACCCCTTCTTCACCATTGCCACGCAGAATCCGATCGAGCAAGAGGGAACGTATCCACTGCCCGAGGCGCAACTCGACCGCTTCATGTTCAACATCAAGGTGGGCTATCCATCGGCGTCTGAAGAAGAACAGATCTTGATGGCGACCACACGTTCAGAAAAGCCGGAAGTGCGCAAAGTGCTTTCCGGTCGGGCGATCGTGAACATTCAAAAACTTGTCGGCAGCGTGGCGGTGAGTGAGTATGTGGTGAAATACGTGGCGCGTCTTGTGCGAGCCACGCGCCCCAAAGACGCGCTTGCCCCGAGCTACATCGCTGAACTCGTCGACTGGGGCGCAGGTCCGCGTGCCGGGCAATTTTTGATTCAAGGCGGCAAGGCGATGGCCGCTATGGATGGGCGTTTTAGTGTGTCGCTGGCAGACATTCGCCGGATTGCGGTGCCGGTGCTGCGCCACCGCATTGCCACAAACTTTCAGGCCCAGGCTGATGGGCTCACAAGCGAGTCAATTGTTGAACGACTTGTGCGTGAAATACCCGAACCAGACATCCCCAAGCTGGTGAAATAAGGGTGAACCAAAATGGTACGCGCGGTTGAGGAATACCTAAAGCCGGAAGTGGTGCGGCAGATCGCTCGACTCGATTTGCGCGCGCAGTTTATCGTGCGCGGCTTTCTGCAGGGCTTGCACGCCAGCCCCTACCAAGGGTTTTCAGTCGAATTCAGCGAACACCGTCGGTACACGCCCGGGGACGATCCCAAAGGCATCGACTGGCTCGTGTATGCCAAAACCGACAAATACTACATCAAGAAGTTTGAAGCCGAGACCAACATCACCGGCTATTTATTGATCGATACAAGCGCTTCGATGGCCTATGCCTATCAGCAAAATGTCACCAAGCTGGATTACTCAATCTCATTGGCAGCGGCCCTTTGCTGGCTGATGATTCACCAGCAAGACCCGTGTGGTTTGATGACTTTTAACGAGAAACTCCACGCCAGTTTGCCGGCGCGGTCGAAGCGATCGCAGATTGCACAGGTGCTCTCGGTGCTCTCTCGGATGAAGCCGACCGGCAAAACCGATATCGCCCGCAGCTTAGTGCAGGCAGCTGCCATGCTGCGGCACCGTTCGCTCCTGATGATCTTTAGTGATTTTCTGGCCGACCCGGAGCCGATCCGGGATGCCCTGCTGCGGCTGCGCCATCGCGGTCACGATGTCATCTTGTTTAACGTGCTCGATGAGGCAGAAGTCAAGTTTCCATTTGATGGCATGGTCGAATTCACTGATCCAGAAACGCAAGGTCGGCTTGTGATCGATGCCGATGCTGCCCGTCGAAAGTATGTGGAGAGCGTGCAGAGCTTTCGCGATGACTACCGCCGCTTTTGTTTTCACAGTGGAATTGATTACGTGCCCCTCGACACGAGCATGCAGTTTGACAGGGCGCTGATGGAATATCTTGTCAGCCGCCGCAATCGGTTCTGACGAGCCGTAGGATAATGGTCATGGGTCTGTCGTTTCTCACTCCGATGCTGCTTGCCGGAGCGGCGCTTGTCGCCGTGCCGATTGTGTTGCATCTGATCATGCGGCGCAAGCCTGTGAAGCGTGAATTTCCCGCACTTCGATTTCTTCTGGAAAAATCGGTCGCCAATCGCCGGCGCTTACGATTCAGCCATCTCCTGCTGCTCCTTTTGCGCATGGCGGCGTTGGTCTTTCTGGCGCTGTGCTTGGCGCGGCCGGTGCTGCGTGGAGCCGGTTGGTTAGCCGATGGGGAGGGGCCGGTGGCCGCTGTGTTTGTTTTTGATACAGCGCCGCGGATGCTCCTGCGCGAAGGCAACCGCACACGACTCGAGCAGGCGGCTTTGATGGCCCGGGTGCTGTTTGAAAAACTGCCGCCGCTGAGCAAGGTGGCTGTGCTCGATACCGCCGGTAGTCCGGCCGCGTTTTCCCCCACGATTGCTGCGGCCGCTGCCCGCATCGACCGCTTGACAGTCGCCACGCCTTCAAGGTCGCTTTCGGCGGCGATGGTCGAGGGATTAGGGATGCTCGATGGTTCAAAGTTGCAGCGACACGAACTCTATGTTTTCACAGATTGTTCGCAGGGCCAGTGGAATGGAACAGTGCCTCCGGACGTTGCCGTCTCCCACCCCGAGACCAGCGTGCTCTACATCGATGTGGGAGCCGTAGCGCCGCAGAATTGTGCCATCGAAAGCCTAGCCCTCTCTGGCGAAACAATCGCGGTGGGCATGCCGTTGTCGATCACCGCCACAACCAGCCGGATGGGGCCTGACATCAGCCGCGCACTCGCAGTTGAGATGCTCTCCCCAGATGGCACGTATGCCCGGCGTGCGATCAAACCGTTTGTCTGGAAAAAAGAGAACAACGGGCAGGTTGATTTTGAAATCTCTGGACTCGAACCGGGCGTGCGGCAAGGCCGCATTGTGATAGACGGATCGGATGATCTGGAAGCTGACAATCAGCGGTCGTTCACTGTTGTGGTCGGTGCACCAGCCCGCGTGCTTGTGGCAGCGCCGACCCCTGCTGCACGCACCGGCCTGTTTCTCTCACAGGCGATTGCGCCAGCAGTGTTACGGAAATCTGGCAAAGTACGCTTCGATGTAACGCTCATCGATACGGCACAACTGGAGGCAACCTCGTGGGATGACTACCGCGGCATTGTGCTGCTGGATCCACCGCCACTACCGCCGCGAACCTGGGAGCTATTAGCGCAGTGGTTGGCGCAAGGCCGCGGGCTTGTGGTCTGGCTGGGACCGCGGGCGAGTGATGCGCAGCGGTTCAATTCCGAGACCTCCCAAAAGGTGCTTGGCGGTCGGATTGTGCGGGTCTGGCGCAGCCCCGACGGCAGTAATTTTCTGGCCCCGCTTTCGCTCAACCATCCGATTCTCTCCGCCTTTAGGCGCGTCGGAGACGCCGTTCCGTGGCAGGATTTTCCAGTTGTGCGACACTGGGAGTTTTCCCAAACCGCAGAGCCAGCCACCGGTGCTGACAACGCCGGGGGCGATGCTGCTGGGGAACAAGGCACAGCCAGTGTGGTGGTGGCTTATCGCAACGGCCTGCCTGCCGTGCTTGAAAACCGAGTTGGTCGGGGAGATGTTGTGATCGTCACCACGCCGGTTTCTCAAGCGGCCTTCGATCCCGATGCTTGGAACACACTTGCCAGCGGGTTTGAACCATGGCCTTTTGTGATGCTTGCCAACGAAACGCTGCTGCAGGCGATCGATATCTCGGACAACCACAACATCGTGACCGGTCAGCCGGCCATTCTTCATTTGGAGCGACGCGATGTTGCAACCGTGTTTGTCCACACGCCGGCCGGAGACGACGTTCCCGTAGTTGTCGATCAGAAGAGGGGCACGATCAGCGTCACGGCCACGCAGTCAGCGGGCAACTACACGATTCGCTCTGGCGGAGACACCGACGGCATCGCCGAGGGATTAAGTGCCAACTTCGATGCAGCCGCAACCGACTGTGAGCACCTCGAACCCCAGATGCTAGCCGGTCTTTTTGGTGAGGATCATCACTTAGCTCGCACGGAAGCCGATCTGGTGCGCGATGTGAATCTCGAACGTATCGGTGCCGAACTCTACGGCTGGTTGATCGTACTTGTGGCACTCCTGATGGTGGGGGATTGGATCGTGGCCAACCGTTTTTATGCACCGCGCGAAAGCACTGCCGGCGAGCCTCAAGCCGCCGCTGCTTTTGCCGAAGCGACCGACCCCGCCCCATCGCCGCCGCCTTTGCCGGCACCTCCGCCCTTAGGGGCATCAGGGCGCATGCCTGGGCCACCGCCACTTCCCACACTGCACGAGGCAGGCGCATGATTGCCGTCGCTGATCTCAACGACTTTTCCATGCACATCGATTCAGTCGGATCGGTGTCATTTGTTGTCGTGATTGCGACACTGCTGGTGGCGGTGTTATTTTTTGTCGGTCCCGATCGCTCGCGACTTTCGCGCCGCCGCCTCACGACGTTGGTCATGCTGCGGTTGCTCGCTTTCTTGGGTATCGTGGCCTGTCTGTTGCGGCCGACATTTGTTGCGACTAAGAAGGCACGGCAGCAGGGCACGCTTGTCGTGCTAGCCGATGCCTCCGAAAGTATGTCGGTGGCTGATGGTCCCAACGGTCGGACGCGCTGGGAGGAATTGACTCTTGCTCTCAACGCTGCGCACCCGGCGGCTCTCAAGCTTGTTGCCGACGGCAGCTTCACCATCGCTGCTTGGCTATTTGACCGAGACATGCATGCCTTCACCAGTAAGCCCGACGAACTTTTTCCGAATGGCGATTGGAAGCGTGGCCCAGCCAGCGACGAAACGGCAATCGGTGCGGCAATTGACGAGAGCCTGCGGGCGAGCGCCGGCAAGAATCTGGCTGGCGTCATCGTGCTCAGCGACGGTGCGCAGCATGCTTATCCACCGCGCGACGTGCCTCCGCAGTCGGTGGCACGCACACTAGGCGACGCGGGCGTGCCGCTGTGGAGCATTACGTTTGGACAGCAACTCGGCACGGGACAAGGTCGCGACGCCTCCGTCGTCAATCTGTCGGTTGGCGAGACAGTGTATCTCAAAAACATGCTGGAAGTGTCGGGCCGCGTGCGTCTCGATGGATTGGGCGACCGACAGGCAGTGGTCAAGCTGCTTGCCGAAAATGAAGCTGGCGGTATGGATGAGGTCGCGCGCACGACCGTCCGAGGCCATGCGCAAGGCACTGAGGAGTCGGTGCAATTATCTTGGACGCCGCGCGCCCTCGGAGAGAGGAAAATATCTCTCGTTGTCGAACGGCAGGAAGGAGAAACGGTTGTTACGAATAATGAACTCTCAACATTTGTCGATGTGATTGATGGCGGGCTGCATGTACTGTATCTAGAGGGCGCGCTGCGAATCGAGCAGCGTTTTGTGCGTCGCGTACTCTCGGCAAGCCCCGACATGCAGGTGGACTTTCAGTGGATCGATTCGAGCAAGCGAGGAAACTGGCCACAGGACATAAGCCGTCTACTCGCCGGTGATACAAACGGTCTGTTGATTGGCGATCTTGATTCGTCCGCGTTGCGACCGGCGGATCTCCAAACAATTCTCACAAAAGTGAATGCCGGCGCTGGCATCGCGTTTCTCGGTGGCTTTCACGCGTTCGAAGCCGGCGGCTGGGGCGCTTCTGTACTGGCACCGCTGTTGCCCTACGAGCCCGATCGACTGGCACGGCAGCCCTTCGACGAGCCGGTGCGTGAGGGATTGCATCTGCGGGGACCGTTACAGATTCTGCCCGATCAGCGGTTTGGCGGCGTTTCCATTCTGCGTCTGGGCAAGAGCGAGCAAGACTCACGGCGGGAGTGGCAAAAGCTGCCGAGCTTGGAGGGAGCAAACGATCTGGGTCGGCTCGTTCCTTCCGCTAAGCCGCTGGCCGTTTCGGCAGACGGCAGACCGCTGCTCGTGGGGCGAGAATTTGGTGCGGGTCGCGTTTTGGCATTTGCTCCCGATTCGACGTGGCGTTGGGTTATGCAGGGGGCCGGCGAGCAGCACCGGCGATTCTGGCGGCAGATGGTGCTTTGGCTGGCGAAGCAGGACGATCAGGAAAAAGATTCTCTGTGGGTGCGCTTGGCGCAGCGACGCATTTCACCCGGCACATTGCTCGAATTCAATGTTGGCCTGACCAAGCCCGACGGCACGGCAGTCAGCGATATTTCCTTGGAGGCGGTTGCAGTTTCACCGGCCGGTCAATCCCGGCCGGTGCGCATTGCCCGCAGGGGCGAAACATTTTCCGGATCGCTGTCGGAATTTCCTGAACCCGGCGATTGGAAGTTGATCGTCAAGGCAGTGCGAACTGGTGAAGCTGAACATTTGGAAAAGTCGGCCCGCTTCACAGTTTTTCGTCAGGACCTAGAACTAGCGAATCCCCGCGCGCAGCCATTGCTGATGCGACAAATCGCCGAGGCCACGGCGGGCGGTGTGCGTTTGCCGGAAGAGCTCCCCGATATTTTTGCAGAGATCGCCAATAAGCCCGCCACTTTTGAAACACTTGACCAATGGTCGTACACCCCATGGGATAAGTGGCCGATGCTCTTGCTGATCGCTGGCTGCTTGTGCAGCGAATGGTTTTTACGCAAGCGCTGGGGATTGGTGTAACAATCGACGCTCGATGCAGTTTTAAGAAAACCATTGCCGAGGCAGCGGGGCCGACGGTTTGTTCGGGACGTTGTCCCTGTCTTCTGGATGCGGAAAATTCTGGCGCGGCGTCAGCGTGGAGCAGCGATCGCGGCGCAGGTAGCTGATTTCCAGCATGCGCGGCACACGCAAGGGGCCGATATGGGCGATGCCGGCGTAGTTGTTGGGGTGCAGATGAACAGGGACAAAATCGTGAGAGAGTTTCGTGAGGGCCTCAAAAATCCGGCGGTAGCCAAAGGGCTGGGCGAGGCATTCGAAGTCATGAAACTCGATCACGAGGATCCGGAAGCGACGCAATAAAACCGGGTCGATGTTGGCAATGATTTCATACTCGGCCCCCTCAACATCCATTTGCAGCAACAGATCGCCCTCTGCTGTTTCAGGATGGCGGCCCACCCACGAGGCAAGCGTTGTAAAAATATCTGAGTCGTATGCGCCGAGAAATTTTTTCTCAAAGCTCATGCTTGCACAATCCGGAGGCGGGCCGAGAACGGAATAGTCTGCCAGGTAGGAACTGATCCCACGGTGCTGGAGCTCTTTTTCAAACGTGGCCTGTGCGGCAACCCCCGGCGAAAAACAGGCCCGAATACCCTGCAGATCATCGGGGATAAGGTAGCCGCCGTCCCCAGCGCCGCCGAGACGGATCAGTGGACGGCCGGTGTCCATCGAGCGCAGCAGTTCGATGACAGCCTGTATGTGCTTGTACGATGTGCGCCGGGAAGCGAAGTAGTTGCAGTGGGCCGCTACGGCTGCCACATAGTGTCTCACCACACCCATCGAAAGCACCCATCCCAAAACGACCGGTCGAGCAAAGAAGGAAAAAAGAGACATGCATCCGCGACGCAGTCCACGGCAAAGGTTAGGAAAAAGTGGAGAAATCCGTCAAATCTCTCGGCAAAGACGAACACTGCCGGCGATCAAAACGCCCTGTTGGCAGTTGCGAGGATTCGTCTTTGAGTCCCTGCCAGAGTCTGCTACTTTCCCCATTCAATACTGGTGGATTCTCGCAACGGATAGTGAGAATACTTGAGAGAATGTCCGTGGAAATTTTCTGCGCACTGGCAAGGAGGCCGGCATGCCAAGGCGACGACCCATTCGCGACAAACTGCTGCTCGGCGGCTTGCTCGTTGCCATCATGGTCGCCACGCTGTCAGCCAGCAGCTTCTTGGGGATCTATTCGTATCGGCGGCTCGTGCGGGCGCTGAGCTGTCGGGCTGTTGAATTACCACGGGCGAGTGAATTAGGGGAGTGCGTCAGTGCGCTTCGGCTGACGCATGCCCGAGCGTTTGCCGGTGATTTGTCACTGGCTAATGCCTTCAACCAACAGTTGGTGCAAGCAGCGTGGGCTTTGGATCGCTACTGTCTCGAACTCGCGGCGGGAGAACGTGAAACCATGCCCTTTGGCGACCGCAGTCGCGAACTTGAGACGGCTCGAGAAATCACCACTTGCCTGCGCACGATCGACATGCTTTCTCAGCCTCCAGCACACGATCAGCATGCATCCATTGACGCCACCACAAGAGCGGCGCGTGTGCAGCAAATCGATTGGCAACGAGGCAAGCTCTTGGCGATTGAACCGCGGCTCCAACAGCTCGCCGAACTTTCCGCGGAGCTGCCGAGTTTTTTGCAGGAGCGATTGCACGACCTTTCGCGCGAGGTGCGCACAGGCTATCGCACGTTGATCATCACCACCTGGGCATCAGCCACCGCAGCAGTCGTGTTGCTAGCAGCCCTGGGCATCCTCACCTATCGCTGGGTGTTTCGACCACTGCGACTCCTCGGCTACGGCTCAAGGCGAGTGGCTGCCGGCGACTTCTCTTTTCGACTGGAGCTCGATACGCAGGACGAAATGGCCGAACTGGCCCACGCGCTCAATGATATGACAGAGCGCTTCCAAGAGATTCGTGACGATCTCGATCACCAAGTGCAACTGCGCACACGCGAAGTGATTCGCAGTGAACAACTGGCAAGCGTCGGCTTTCTCGCAGCCGGAGTTGCTCACGAGATCAACAACCCGCTGGCCTCGATCGCGATGTGTGCAGAATCGTTGGAAAGTAGGCTTGAAAAAATCTCCCCCAAAGACGCCGACGCACAGGTTACAAAGCGCTACCTCGAACTGATCCAAAGCGAGGCCTTTCGCTGCAAGGGTATCACTGAAAAGTTGCTCGACTTTGCGCGACTTGGCGAAGTGCGCCGCCAGCCGACGGCGATTATGGCGGTTGTCAGCGACGTGGCAGAAATGCTGCGACACGTCGGCCGCTTCACGAGCAAAGCAGTTCAAATCGAGGATGGCCCCGATCAGTTGGTGATGGTCAATCCACAGGAAATCAAGCAGGTCGTCCTCAATCTTCTCGTCAATGCGCTTGACTGCATCGAAGAGTCTGGTGCGGTGCGCGTCGGAGTGAAGCGAAACGGACGCGAGGCAGTGTTGACCGTTAGCGACAGTGGTTGCGGCATGACCGCAGAGGTCCTCGAACATCTCTTTGAACCATTCTTTACTCGGCGAAAGGCAGGGCAGGGCACGGGGTTGGGCCTGTCTATTGTGCATCGCATTGTGGCCGACCACGGTGGTCGTATCGAGGCCTCGAGCGCAGGACCAGACCAGGGATCAACATTTCGCGTTGTGCTCCCAATCGCGGAGATCGGCAGTGGGAGTGCCGCGACACAGCCAGCAACAACGGAGGTGAACCATCACCATCAGGCAGCCTAGGCCCATGCGGATTCTGTTTGCGGACGACGAGGCATCGATTCAGGAATTGATGAGGATCGAACTACCGCGACTCGGACACGAGGCGACAGTCTGCCCCGATGGACGCACGGCATTGGCTGCGCTGGATCGCACCGCTTACGACTGCGTCATTGTCGATCTCGACATGCCGGGAGTGGGCGGTCTGGATGTGATCGCGCGGGTGCGCGAGGTTTCTCCCGATACAGAAGCTGTGATCATCACCGGTAAGTCGTCGCTAGAAAGTGCCGTAGCCGCCGTGCGCTCGGGCGTTTTCGATTACCTGACAAAGCCCTGCAAGCTCTCTGAGATACAGGCCGTGCTGGAGCGGGTGCGCAAGAAACGAGAGTTGACAACACGTCTGCGAGCGCTTGAGGGTCGCGTGCGACGTGCCGAGGGAGCCACGCAATTAATCGGGGCTTCAGCCGGTCTGGAACGGGTGCGGAAGCTGATCGCGCGAGTGGCTGTGAGTGAAGCCAGCGTCTTGGTGCGCGGAGAGACCGGCACAGGCAAGGAACTGGTGGCGCGGGCTATTCACGAGGGAAGCTTGCGCGCAACCGGGCCGTTGGTGGCCGTCAACTGCGGTGCATTGCCGGAACATCTGGTGGAGAGCGAACTCTTTGGCCATCGCAAAGGTGCCTTTACGGGCGCCGATGAACATCGAGCCGGACTCTTTGAGGTTGCCGACGGTGGCACACTTTTTTTAGATGAGATTGGTGAACTGCCACGCTCGCTCCAGTCGCGACTGCTGCGGGCACTGGAGAGCGGAGAAATCCGACGCGTTGGCGATAACCAGTCCGTTTTTGTCGATGTGCGTGTGGTGTGCGCGACGCATCGCTCGCTGGAAGATATGGTGGCGGCCGGTACGTTTCGAGAGGATCTTCTCTTTCGGATCAACACGTTTGAGATCGTCATTCCACCGCTCCGCGAACGGCTCGACGATCTACCCAGCTTGGTGCAGCATTGCGTGCGAAAAGTGCGGCCGCAGACACCCGCTGCTGCACTGGTCGTGGCCCCGGATGTGCTCGAGGTGCTCCTCGCTCATGCCTGGCCGGGAAATATCCGTGAACTGGCCAACGTGATTGAGCACGCACTTGTTCTCTGCGATGAACTGCCGCTTTTGGTGGTGCACCTGCCGTCTCGACTCGGTAGCGGTATGCACCGACTGTCGGGAGTGGAGCCGACAGCCGTGGCTGTGCTAGCCGGCGACAGCGCACACACTGCCACTCCTAACCAACCGCAACCGCCGGATGCTGCTGCAGAAAAACCCGTCAGCTTACGCGAACTGGAAATGCAGGCCATTCTCGAGGGGCTCAAACGCAATCAGGGAAATAAAGCGCGCACGGCCGACGAACTCGGCATCAGCCTGAAGACGCTCTACAATAAGTTGCATCAAGTTGCCGAAAACGCTCTTGATCGCACGGCTTAAGCCCGCAGCGATCGATCGATGCGATCTGAATGGATCTCATCCGGCCTTAGGTTTTTCGAACGACGCCGACGAGCACGCCGAGCACCCGTGCATTTTTCACGTATATCGGCTTCATCGAACTGTTCGCTGGCTGCAGGCGGATGCGATCGCGTTCTGGAAACCAATGCTTGAGGGTTGCTTCGCCCTCTTCTGTTTGCGCAACAACAATGTCGCCGGCATGAGCCGATTGCCGTTTGTGAATCACAACCCAATCTCCATCGGCTATTTGGGCATCAATCATCGAGTCGCCCATGACTTTGAGTACGAAGTGATTATCACGATCGAAAAGCTCCTCGAAGTCAATCCGTTCACTCTGTTCTTCTGCCACGCGCAGCGTGCCGGCTGCCACCCAGCCCGCCATGGGCAACCCGCGGCGGTGGGCGGGCTCCATCAGCAATTCAATCGCCCGCGACATATTCTTGCCACGTGAAATCAAACCCTTGCGCTCCAACGCTTTGAGGTGGCAGACCACGCCGTTGGGCGACCGAATGTTGAAGGCCGAACCGATCTCACGCACTGTTGGGCCAAACCCACGCGAATGGATTTTTTCTCGAACAAATTCATAAATCTCCAGCTGTCGCGGGGTTGGTGCATCGCCTGAACTCTCGTCGTCGGCGACGCTCAGGTTGGAAAACAGGGCCTCAGGCAGGGATGATCCACCGCGCACAGCAGCCTTGCTCGCTGCGGAAGGGCGAATCGCGGAGAAGTTGCTCCGTTTTGGAGACGACCCGCGAGAGGTCCGGCGAGCCACTGAGCGGGTGGTGGCGGTGGATCGGGGCGGAGTCGGCTTTTTTTTGTGGGCCATTTTCTTAGGCATATGCGTGAGGCGGCAAGCCACCTTCCTCGAGAAAAAAGGATGAAAAACTGAACGCTGGCACATTACTATACAGCCGTTCATTTTGCAAGCCACACTATTTTTATAATCGCTCCACTGGGCCAACAGTTACGGCAGCAGGCTAGAATGCTGGTTGTCGCAATCCTTCAATCGGGAGTCTTTAGAATGTCCAACGGTACGAGTCGAAGCCTGTGGTGTGCGTGGAGTATCGCGAGTGCCGCGATCGTGACGGTCGCCGTGGCCGCTGGGATGGTGCAAGGCGAACCGCCTGAGGGGGGAAAGACAGCAGAAAATCTGGGTGAAAAAACGGTAGCAAAAACTGCATCGAAACCGGTCAAAAAAAAGGCCGTTGCGTCGATTGCGCAGATCAGTTTGACGGGCTCTATTCCCGATGGCGTGGGGCAAGGTGGTTTGCTGGCAGACGTCTCTCCGCATTTGCATCGAATAGTGGAGCGGCTCGACAAAGCAGCCAAAGACACTCGCATCAAAGCGGTGCTGCTCTCGATTGAGGCCCCTGATCTTGGCCGCGCCCGCGCTGATGAATTGCGGGCGGCGATTGCGCGTGTGCGGGCTGCTGGCAAGCCGGTGGCCGCTCACTTGATCAACGCCGAGCCGGTGCACTACATGTTGGCCTTAGCCTGCAACACCATCACGATGCCCCCCGCTGCCACGCTTGAGATTACGGGCGTTCGCACCGAGGTGACATTTTTTAAGGCCATGCTCGACAAATTGGGGGTGGATGCCGAGATCCTGCAGGTGGGTGAATTCAAGGGGGCAGGCGAACCCTTAACCCGCACGAGCATGAGCCCGCAACTACGGGCGCAGTACGAAAGCTTTGTTGGCGACCTGTACGAACAGTTGGTGGAGCGCATTGCTGCCGATCGCAAACTGACGGACGAAAGTGTGCGGGCATTCATCGACGTTGGCGTTTTCACGCCGGAGGCAGCCCGAGAAGCCAAGCTGATCGATGCGGTTGGATACGAAGACGAGGTGATCAGCGCGCTGGCCGGCACAATGAAGATCGATGATCCAAAGCTTTCGCGTGACTATGCCGAGCAAAAAATGGACAGCGATTTTTCTGGAATTGGTGGGCTCGTAAAACTTGTCGAGATGCTCTCCGGCCAAAAGCAGCAGGCGGTCGGTGGCCGACAAAAGCAGGTTGCAATCGTGCACCTCACCGGTGAGATCAAAGAGGGGCAGGGCTCCGATGATCTGCTTGGCGGCGGTTCGGCTGGCAGTGGCAGTGTGATCGATGCCATTCGCACAGCCGCTAACGACGAGCAGGTAGTGGCCATCGTGCTGCGGATCGACTCGCCGGGCGGTTCTGCGTTGGCCAGTGATCTGATCTGGCGGGAGGTGGAACGCACCGAAAAGCCGGTCGTCGCCAGCCTGTCTGATGTGGCGGCCAGTGGCGGCTATTACGTGGCAGTGGCGGCTGACAAGATCGTGGCATCGCCCGGCACATTGACAGGTTCAATCGGTGTGGTTGGTGGCAAAATTGCCATCGGCGGAGCACTGGAAAAGTTTGGCATTCACACCGATGTGGTCAGCAAAGGTCGCAACGCCGGTTGGCTTTCGATGCAGACACCGTTCACCGATCAGGAACGCGAGGTGTTTCTGGCGACGATGAAAGACGTCTACCGTTTGTTTACTTCGAAGGTAGCTGCCGGCCGCAAGCTAGACATGGAAAAACTGGCAACCCTTGCTGAGGGTCGTGTGTTCACCGGTCGCATGGCCAAGGAAGCAGGTCTGGTCGATAGGCTCGGCACGCTGGAAGACGCGATTGACGAGGCGCGCAAACTAGCCGGTCTTGCTGATGACGAAGAACTCCAGCGGGTGTTATTGCCGGAGCCACGAGGTCTCTTTGATGACCTGTTTGGCATGACGGCTGGAGCTGCGCCGGTGGCAGCGGCCTTCGGCACGCCTGCCGCCCGCGAGGCAGTGTTCCAAGCAATCTTGCTTGCCAAGATAGCTGGCCTGCCAGGCTTGGAGTCATTTGCCGAGCAGACGCACGCTCTTGTGCAACTCTCTTCCGGCCGGCCATTGATGATGCTGCCGGCCCGGGTGCGGGTGCGGTAAGAACCACTGGATGGAGCGTGGGAGGCGTGCCCTACCACCACTCAACCAGACGCACTCGGGTAGAGGGCGGTGCGGCGGGGGTGCGCGAATGCCTTACCAAGCAAAAAAATGTGCGCCTTACCCAAGCAAAATGTGCGCCTTACCAAGCAAAATGTGCGAATGCCTTGTTGGCATCGGCCATGCGGTGCACGTTGTCGCGTTTGGTCACTGCGGCACCTTCGCGCTTGTAGGCCGCCACAATTTCTTCGGCCAACTTTTCGTGAGTCGCACGCCCCTTTTTCTCGCGCACAGCTTGCAACATCCAGCGAATGCCGAGCGATTGCTGGCGATTGCGATTGACCTGCATCGGCACCTGATAGGCAGCACCACCCACCCGCTTGGAACGCACTTCAACAGCTGGCTTTATATTCTCAATCGCGCGATTAAAGATCTCGATTGGCTCAGCATCGGTCACCTTTTGAGCCACGATCTCCATGGCTCTGTAAAAGACGCCTTGAGCAACGCTTTTCTTGCCGTCAAACATGAGGCAATTAATGAACTTGCTGGCTAGCAAAGACCCATAGCGTGGATCGGGGGTGAGTTGCTCGCGGCTGGATGTGATCTTTCCCATGTATTGTCTCGCTCTACTTTTTTAAACTATCCCTTTTTGGCACCGTAAAGACTGCGCGACTGCTTGCGACCCTGAACGCCGAGCGTATCGAGGGCTCCACGGACGATGTGGTATCGCACGCCTGGCAAATCGCGCACGCGACCGCCGCGAACCAGCACAATCGAGTGCTCCGGCAGGGTGTGACCTTCACCAGGAATGTAAACGGTTACCTCCTTGGTATTGGAGAGCCGCACGCGGGCAATTTTTCGCAGAGCGGAGTTCGGTTTTTTGGGCGTCATGGTGCGAACTTGCAAGCAGACACCGCGCTTTTGCGGGCAGCGGTCGAGCACAGGCGACTTGGAAAACTTCCGCTTTGGACGACGACGACTGCGAACGAGTTGGCTGATCGTGGGCATAGGTAATGATGAACCGAGAAAATGTGTTTTTGGGCACCTGTGAGCGGCGGCCCAAGAGAATAGTCGAAAGCGGGCACCGGCGGAAGCGGGGGTCTGAAACGGCTGTTTTTAGAGGACAATAGACTGTAAAGCAGCGGTAGAAAATTTTTAGCGATGAAAAATTTCACCCCGACCGCCGCTGAGTGTGTCGCCGTGCCACTGCTGCCAATCACCGGAGAGCAGGGAGTGCAAGGAGTGACCAGCCGGACAGTATCCCCCCCGCTGCAAGCGGCTGGCTAGCAGTGGCATGAAGGGTGGCGACCAACGAGCACCGCGTTTAAAAGTCGGCGGCAGATTCGGTTTTGTGAGTAAAGAAATTAAAGTTCCGCGTTGCATGTGCAGGCCGGCATGGGCGCCGATTGCACCGGCGACAATCGCAGTGCCAGCGCGCATTTCAAGAATCGTTCCCGGGCCACAGGATCCGCCGATCACCAATAATCCGCGACGCATACGGGTCCCTGCTAAGCAACCGGCGTTTCCCTCAATCAGAACCATGCCGCCGCCGAGACCATGGTTTGACCCCGGTAGCGCGGCGGCGGCATTGTCGCCAGCATGACCGGCAATGCGCACCGTGCCGCCGGTCATTTCAGCAGCCAGCCAATCACCGGCATTGCCTGCCACGGTAAGCGTGCCGCCCGACATTGCCGCACCAGCGTGTCGCCCAACGTCGCCTTTCACGCTGATCTCCCCCCACGCCATGGCAGCACCCACATGATGCACGGCAGAAAAATCACCGCTGCACTCCATTTGTCCATCGGTAGCTGCACCCGTTGCGGAAAACAACTCACCCAGTTCGCAGGCTCGGCCATCGGCCGCAATCGGAAGTCGCAGAATACCGTCCAGCGAAAGAGTGGTCATGCGATCGGGGGTGATGCCACAAAGATCAATCGACAGCGGTCGATTGCAAAAGCCGTTCGGTGGGGCAACGGTTTGTCCTCGGGCTTTGAGCGTGAGCAGCAGCGGCATCAGACGCCCCCGTTTTTTTTAACAGAACCACGTGCTGGGATTTATCGCCAACAGCACTCTAGGACAGTACTCTAGAGAAGACTTGTGGGGTCGGGTTGAGTCTAACGGCTGCGAGACTTATGTGCGGGAGAAAATATTGGAAAACATTCTGGCAGCGTGTTGTGGAGCAGTGATTTTTTCCTATACTGACCGGCTGTGCTCTGTAATCCGTCAGCGTTTCCTTGCCGGCTGCAGTCAAAATCCTATGCGCTTCGTCCTCCTCGATCGCGTGCTGGCCATTGATCCCGGCAAGAGCATCACCGCCATCAAAACGCTGTCGCTTTCTGAAGAGTATCTGGCAGACCATTTTCCCCGATTTCCTGTGATGCCCGGCGTGCTCATGCTCGAGGCTATGACGCAGGCCGCTGCGTGGACCATTCGTTTGGGCGAAGATTTCGCCCATAGCATTGTTGTCTTGCGGGGGGCCAAAAACGTCAAATATGCAGATTTCCTCGAGCCAGGCAAAACACTGACGATCACTGTTGAGGTGATCGGACAGGATGCAACAACGACCAAGATCAAGGCCAGCGGCACGATCGGCGATCGCAACAGCCTAACCGCCCGTCTGGTGCTTGAGCGGTACAACATGGCCGACCGCATGCCCTACGGCGATGCAGTCGATGCACGGGTGCGAGCCGAGATGCGAAAGCTCTGGTCCATTCTCAATCCCGCCGACCGTGTCAACGGTCTGCCGCGGCATGTGGTTTACGGCATACCGCCGCAGCCAGTGGCTAAACTACCGTCCAAAGCGGTGACCGCTGTCAGAGGGGCTCGGTAGGGGTTTGTCGCAAGAGAATCTGAGGGATTCAGCGATCTTTCGCGGCATTTTTAGCGAAGAATCGTGAAAAAAAAGAGTTCGGGTTCCCATGCGGGCGTGCCGACACTACAACAGTGCCAGTTGCCTCGAAATTTCCCCCCTCCTCGTTTTTAAGGTACTAAGTCGATGCCGACGCGCGATGAAATTTACGCAAAAGTTCAAACAGCCCTCGTGGATGCCCTTGGCGTCGAAGAGGATGAAATTTCCCCAGCCGCAACAATGGTCGGTGATTTAGGAGCTGAATCCATCGACTTTCTCGACATTGTCTTTCGACTCGAAAAAACGTTCGGCATCAAGATTCCCCGTGGCGAACTTTTCCCAGAGGATGTCCTCTCCAGCTCTGAGTTTGTCACCAATGGAAAGGTGAATGCGGCCGGACTGACTGCACTCAAAGAGCGCATGCCGTTCGCCGATTTGACAAAGTTTGAGTCCAACCCCAGCGTGCAGAATTTTGCAAATACCCTCACCGTTGAGGATATGGTGCGCTATGTGCAGCTCAAGCTGGCGGCCTGACCTTTCAGTTGTCTAACCGTTCAATTGCCTCGTTGGAATCGTTGTCTCCTCGGTCTTCTTTTCTAGCCATATTTCTGCCGTGCGCTGTTCGAATCAGCCGCACGAGAATGTCCTTGTCGAAAGCGAGCCATGCGCTGGTTTTGGATCGATCGATTTGATGAATTTGTGCGTGGCAAACATGCCACTGCCGTGAAGAATGTGTCGTTGGCTGAAGAGCACCTGCACGATCATTTTCCGGGAACAGCCTTGATGCCCAATTCCCTTGTTGTTGAAGGCATGGCGCAGACTGCAGGGCTGCTCGTGGCCGATGCGATCGAGTTCAATCGCCGAGTTGTGTTGGCAAAAGTAGCCGGGGCAGAATTTTATTTTGACGCCGTGCCAGGCGACACGTTGCGGTTTCATGCCGAGATATGCGATCTGAAACCGGCTGGAGCCCTGACGCACGTCACCAGCCACGTGGGCGACAGACTGCAAGGAGAAGCCGAGTTATTCTTTGCGCACTTAGAGCCTGGCGAAGGCGTTCCCAAGCTCTTTGAACCCGATGAACTTCTTAAATGGCTCGATCAAATGCATATTTATGACATCGGTCGTGATGCTGCGGGGCAACCCTTGGCACGTCCGGATTGGTAGGCGTTTCACGCAGCGATTGTTTCTGCGAATTTGTTTCTAAGAGGAGTGGCAATGGTTGCCGGTAGACGTCGGGTTGTCATTACAGGAATTGGTTGCATCACGCCGCTGGGAGTGCGCGTGGAGCAACTGTGGAAAAATCTGATGGCGGGCGCATCGGGTGTCGGCACAACAACCGTTTTTGATGCCTCACGTTTTCCGACAAAAATCTCTGCAGAAGTGCGCGACTGGGATCTCAGTCACGAGGGACAGGACGAAAAAGCCTGGCGATTTTGTGGCCGACACACACGCTTTGCAGTCGGTGCGGCGATTCAGGCCATGAACGATGCCGGGCTCGCGCAGGGGTTGGCCGAGCCGACTCGGTTAGGCGTTTATTTAGGGAGTGGGGAAGGACAGCAGGACTTTGATTCGTTTACCAGCATGATGATGGCGGCCATCGAGGGCACTACGCTGGATGTAGCCAAGTTTACAAAGCTCGGCTTGGAAACACTGCACCCGTTGGCGGAAGTGGAGCAAGAGCCCAATATGCCTGCCGGACATCTCGCCGGCATGTTCAACGCACAGGGGCCGAATCTCAACTGCCTCACGGCCTGCGCCGCCTCGAGTCAGGCGATCGGAGAGGCGACGGAGATCGTGCGTCGTGGCGATGCCGATGTGATGCTCTCGGGTGGCACGCATAGCATGATCCATCCCTTCGGCGTCACTGGCTTCAATCTACTGACAGCGCTTTCTACCCGCAATGACGAACCGATTCGGGCGAGTCGTCCATTCGATCGTGACCGCGATGGATTTGTGCTCGGTGAGGGAGCCGCCATGGTAGTGTTGGAAGAACTGGAACACGCTAAGAAGCGCGGTGCGCATATTCACGGAGAACTCCTCGGCTATGGTTCGACGGCTGATGCCTATCGCATTACCGACACGCATCCCGAGGGTCGCGGTGCAGCCTCTTGCATCAAGCTAGCCATTCAGGACGCGGGCATTGGCTTTGAGGAGATCGGCTACATCAACGCGCACGGCACAAGCACGAGCGTCAACGATCGCGTGGAAACCATCGCCATCAAAAAAGTGTTTGGACCACGGGCCTATAAGATCCCCGTTTCCAGCACAAAGAGCATGATGGGGCATCTCATTGCAGCGGCTGGAGCCACCGAACTGATCGTTTGTTTGTTGGCCATTCGCGATGGCAGGCTCCCACCCACGATCAATTACGAAGAGCCCGACCCCGACTGCGATCTGGACTACGTTCCCAATAAGGCACGGGAGGGAAAATGCACCCACGCACTCTCCAACAGCTTTGGTTTTGGCGGTCAAAATATCGCCCTCGTTGTTGGCCGTTTTAACGGTTGAAACCATTGCCTCTCCTGCGCAAAGTGCTCAGTCTGCCCGCAGTCTTTTTTTCACCGGCAAGGTTTTCTCAACCGTTCTAACCCTTGCGTCCGATACCAGTGTTGTGGATGTGATCGCGGCGCTTCGCGGTGCATTCCGATGTGGCGCTGAGCCCGTCGAATCATTTGGCTGCTCGTGGGCCGGACGCCTTGGGAAACTTTGCTATGAAACGTAGAGACGGGATTCTGCTGTTGGTCGTAGTGGTTGGAATGTCGAGCGGATGTTCGATCATCGACCGGCTCTTCCTCGCAAACTTCGACGGTCCTTATGCCCATCGGGCCAGTCACAACGGCGCGGGCCAAGACGGCGCGTGTCAAGATGGCGCGTGTCAGGACGGTGCGTGCCAAGATGGCGCGTGCCAAGACGGCGCGTGTCAGGATGGAGAGTGCCAAGACGGCGCGTGCAAAGGGGCGTCTTGCCGTCCAGGAAAATATAACGGTCTTGCTAAACACCATCTCACTCCCGCTGAAAAAGCGGCATTGGCTGGGTCCAATTACGGCCAGACAGGCCCCGCCGGTCCGCCGACGGGCGCTGTTGCGTATCCCTACTACACCACCCGCGGTCCACGCGACTTTCTCGCCAAGAATCCTCCGTCGATTGGTCCTCAATAGACTGCCGGGAGCCGTGGGCTTTGCGTAGTCCTGCCACGGCAGCATGCCAGAGTTGCTATCGGTGTAGCTTTTCGCTCTGAATGAGATAGTGTGTCGCTCGGATTTCAATCCGAGAGCGGCATTTTCTATTTTCATTTGTAGGGAATTTTCCGTATGGCATTGCCTCGTAAGTTGGCGATTGGCAGTCTTGGTCTCGCAGCATCAGGTCGGTTGTCGGCCACGGGTTGGCTGGTCTGCGCGATGGCGGCCATTGGGTTTGCATTTGATATCTACGAATTGCTGATGCTGCCACTGGTGATCAAGCCAGCCATTCGTGATTTGAGCAAGCCCCTAGTGGAGATGCTGGTGCAGGGCGGCATGACGCCCGCCGATGCTCTGGCACTCTGGAGTCCGGGCGGCCAAGCCTATGTCGGTTGGGCGCGAACACTCTTCTTTGTACCGGCGATCGCCGGCGGTGTGTTTGGTCTGATCGGAGGCTATCTCACTGACCTGCTCGGCCGCCGCCGCGTGCTCACGCTCAGCATTCTGCTCTACGCATTTTCGGCGCTGGCGGCGGGATTTGCCACAACGCTTCCACAGTTGCTATTTTTTCGCTGCTTGGTATTCATCGGAGTATGCGTCGAGTTTGTGGCTGCCGTGGCATGGTTGGCCGAATTATTTCCTGACCGCGAGCAGCGCGAACGCGCCCTTGGCTGGACGCAGGCCTTTTCATCCTTGGGCGGCCTGTTGGTGGGTGCAGCCAACGTGCTGGCCGCACGGATAGCCGATATTCTTCCGGCGATTCACGGCACTCACGACGCTTGGCGTTACACCCTCATTTCGGGCGTGATCCCCGCATTGCCACTGATTCTGATTCGCCCCTTTCTGCCCGAGAGTCCTGTTTGGGCGGAAAAAAAAGCGGCAGGCACTCTCAAGCGACCAAGTATTCGCGAACTCTTTAGTCCCCAACTGGTGCGCACAACCCTGCTGACAACCCTGGTCTTTGCGGCCAGCTACGGACTGGCATTCGGCGCAATCCAGCAACTGCCGCAGATTCTCGGTGGCCCGCAAGGCCACGCTGCCATCCGAGCGGTTGCGCAGGAAGCAGTGGTGCAGGCTGTCAAACGAACCGAGCAGCAGGGAGCCCCGCTGCTTTCCCCCGGCAAGCTTAAAAGCATTGCCGGCAATGCCAGCGATGAGGCAGTGGCAAAAGTGACGCTCTATCAGGAGATTGGTGGATTGCTAGGTCGCGTGCTGTTTGCTTTCTGTGCACTGCGCATTGTTGGTCGCCGCTTGCTGCTGCGACTCTTTCAGATACCGGCGCTGATTGTTGTGCCGGCCGTCTTCTGGTGGATTTCAACACAGCTTTCCAATGTCGATTCACTGGTCTGGATACAGGCCGGTATTTTTTTGGCCGGACTCTTCACAGTCGCCCAGTTTAGTTTTTGGGGGAATTATATTCCGCTGGTTTTTCCCACGCACTTGCGCGGCACGGGAGAGAGCTTCGCAGCCAACATCGGCGGCCGTGTTTTGGGGACCGCTGCAGCCTGGTTAACGCTTACGCTGGCCGCAGCCACGCCTCCCGATCCGGTACGCATTGCACTGGTGGGCGCCGGCGTGGCAGGCGCCTATGCACTGGTGGGCGTGATCCTCACGCACTGGCTCCCGGAGCCGGATGCCTCCATCGAGCATTAGGCGACGGCTCTGCCTCACGCATCACTGCACGATGGTGCGCGGCGCACGCGGGGCGTCGTCGGGAAGCGTTGGCAGTGTCCAGACGGTGTAAAGACCAATGGATACCAATCCCAGCACGGCATACTGCAACCACCACGTTAAGCTATTGAGAACGAGGCTGGCGGCAACCACGGCTGCCACAAGCACAACGCTGCGATATTTCATGCTGCGGCGAATGCCCCGGTAGTGGCTCCAGTCGTCGAGCGTGGGCCCAAACCATTTTGAGCGGTGCAGCCATGCGTGAATCCGCGGT
This sequence comes from Planctomicrobium piriforme, assembly GCA_945871035.1. Lineage (GTDB taxonomy): Bacteria > Planctomycetota > Planctomycetia > Pirellulales > UBA1268 > BAIKAL-G1-2R. The sequence continues at coordinate 29,338 of CAMBUD010000013.1, forward strand.
GAGCCGCGAAAGAAACACCAACTGGCTAGGAGGAGAAAAGGCGTCGTTGGTAGCAGTGGCAGGATGGCACCCAGCACTGCCAGACCAATGCAGATCCAGCCTCCTGTCACGTAGAGAAAACTTTTTAACGGATCGGCTGTTGGCTGGAGATCCATTGTGACTCAGGCATCCATAAGCAGTTGCGAGACCGTTGGAATCTTAGCACGCAGCCTGCTGGTTTGTGCTGTTTGTCAACAGGAGCCGGCCGACTATATGATCGTGGGCCCTGATGAACAACCCGTTCTCGTTTCCTGGAGACCCCTCATGCCCCTTGTTCCGCTGCGCATTCTGCTCGACCACGCCGCTGAGTACGGCTACGGCCTAGCCGCCTTCAACGTCAACGACATGGAGCAGATTCAAGCCATCATGGAGGCGGCTAAGGAGACCGATTCGCCCGTGATCGTGCAGGCTTCGCGTGGTGCCCGCAGCTACAGCCAAGATAATTATCTCAGGCATCTGATGCTTGCTGCGGCCGAGCTTTATCCTTCGATACCGGTGGCAATGCATCAGGACCACGGCAACTCACCCGCGACCTGTGCCAGTGCCATCGACAACGGCTTTACCAGCGTGATGATGGACGGTTCGCTCGAGGATGATGGCAAAACACCGGCCGACTTTGACTACAACGTGAAGGTGACCGCCGAGGTGGTGAAACTGGCACATGCCAGCGGTGTTTCGGTAGAGGGAGAACTGGGTTGCTTGGGATCGCTGGAAAGTGGCCACGGGGAGGCTGAGGACGGGCACGGCGCCGAAGGCACGCTCTCACATGCGCAGCTGCTCACCGATCCCGAAGAGGCCGAGCGGTTTGTGGCCGCTACCGGCGTGGATGCCTTGGCCGTTGCGATTGGCACCAGCCACGGTGCGTATAAGTTTACACGCAAGCCCGATGGCGAGGTGTTGGCAATGGCGCAGATTGAGGAAATCCATCGCCGTCTGCCCAACTGCCATTTGGTGATGCATGGTTCATCCAGCGTGCCGCAGGAATTGCAGGACATCATCAACCGCTACGGCGGGAAGATGCCGCAGACCTGGGGCGTGCCGGTTGAAGAAATTCAGCGGGGCATTCAGCACGGCGTGCGCAAGATCAATGTCGACACCGACTGCCGCATGGCGATCACCGGCGCGATCCGCAAACTGCTCTGGGAACACCCCGACAAGTTCGATCCGCGAGACTATCTCAAGCCAGCCCGGGAGGCGATGAAAAAAGTCTGTGCCGAGCGGATGGTGCAGTTTGGGCAGGCCGGCAACGCCCGCAAGGTGCCGGTGATAACCCTGGCACAAATGGCGCAGCGTTACCGGTCGAAATAAGACACTCCCTGCAGCGGTTGCCAAATTCGACCTGTGCGCAATCGCGCAAGGTTCTAAACGTAATACTCTTTTAGCAGGGGCTCAGCAGGAGTCGCGCGTCCGGAGCTTTCCTGCTTGCAGCGGCTGTTTTCGCAGGCAAATCCGCGTTGTGGTGTTTGCCCAATCGGCCTATAGTCCCCGCCGCACATCGGGCAGATGCGAGACCAACCCCTCCTTCATGGATTCGCCGCATGGGTGAATATGATCCGGTTCACATACAGACCGACTCCGATGTCCTTGCGCACGGTCGCTTGATTCTGCGCGCCGAAGGGCGGGCCATCTTAGACGCAGCCGAGGGGCTAGGCGACTCCTTTTGCCGCGCGGTGCGCGTGATCGAAGCCTGCACTGGCAGTGTTGTGGTGACGGGGATTGGAAAGGCCGGCTTAGTGGCTAGAAAAATTTCTGCCACGCTTGCCTCAACCGGAACGCCAAGCCACTTTCTTCATCCGACAGAGGCGATGCACGGTGATCTCGGCACGATGCGCCGAGACGACATTGTGCTAGCGATTTCGCAATCGGGTGAAACGGAAGAAATCACGCGACTGCTGCCGCACATGACCGCGAGTGGTCATACGATCATTGCCATCACCGCTCACGCCAACAGCACGCTCGGTCGAGCAGCACACGTCGTGGTGCCCAGCGGTAGCGTGCAGGAAGCCTGCGCGTTGGGGCTTGCCCCCAGCACAAGCACGTCTGTGCTGCTGGCGCTGGGCGATGGCTTGGCGCTGGCGACAAGCGGCCTGCGCAAATTCACCCCCGATGAATTCGCGGCCCGACATCCCGGCGGCCGTTTGGGTCGACAGCTTGCGCTGGTCGAGGATGCGATGCGGCCGCTGGTGCAGTGCCGTACGGCCCGTCCTGCAGACACTGTTCGCGCCGTCTTTGCCCAGCCACTGCCTCGGCGGCGCACCGGTGCCGTCATGATCATCGATGAGGATGGCACGCTGGCCGGTCTGTTCACCGACAGCGATCTGGCACGCCTCTTTGAAAGACGCAACGACAGTGCGATCGACGAACCAATCGGCCGGGTGATGACCGCTCGTCCAACCACCATCCTTGTGGGTACGCGTTTGGGCGATGCAGTAGCAGCTCTGGAGACGCGGCGATTCAGTGAATTGCCGGTGGTCGATGGGGCGGGGTGCCCGCTGGGACTTCTCGACATCGTTGATCTGGTCGGCCTGTTACCGGCGGAATTGCTTGAGCTTGCCAGCGGTTCACCGAATGCGGCCGCTGCCTAAGCAGAGACGTTAGACAAGGAATATTCAAGAGATGGCCGCCGCTAGTGAAACCCATTTGACACTTCAAAGTCGCCTCGCTGGAGTGCGGTTGCTACTCCTCGACGTAGATGGTGTGCTGACAACGGGCGGCATCACTTGGACCCACGACGGTAGCGAACAAAAAACGTTCAACATTCGTGATGGGCTCGGCATCAAGCTCTGGCAGCAGGCCGGTGGGCTGGTGGGAATTATTACCGGTCGTTCCAGCGCCGTCGTGCAAATCCGTGCACGCGAATTGAGCATTGATACCGTGCGACAGGGAGTTGTTGACAAGCTGCAGGCCGCTAGCGAGATTCTTGCCGAACATAAAATTTCTTGGGAACAAACCGCGTTCATCGGCGATGACCTGCCCGATCTATCGATTGTGCAACGCTGTGGACTGGGTGTGGCGGTTGCGGATGCCTGTTCGGAATTACTGGCCGCAGCCAGACTGGTCACACGCCTGCCTGGGGGACGGGGCGCGGTGCGAGAAGTGATCGAGCAGATGCTGTCTGCCAGAGGCAGTTGGCAGCCAATTGTGGGCAGGTATTCGGCCGTTTGACCGTGGACTGCTTCAGCCGCCGCGTGAACATTATGGAACATCGCCTTGGACGCACGCTGCGGGTGTTTCTTGTTGTGCTAGCCGCAGCGGGCTTTTACAGACTCGCAGTGGTGCCTTGGGTGGAGCCACGCGTGCACGATTCCCTACCGTCGCTCGAGCCAACCCCGGCCGAAGCAGCGGCCATTCGATCGCGGGCCGATCATAGGCTAGCGGCCCTCGGCGACGTTTTTCCGGCTGGTTCATGGGAACGCGAGGATCCGATTGTGTTGGAAAGCCGACAGATGCGGCTCCTTTTCAAGCAGTATTATTCGCTGCCCGATGGGCGTGTGAATCTTGTGCCCTGCACACTGGTCATCCTTCCCGATCGCAATCGACTCGCCACCGATGCACCGGCCGGCCGCACGCTTGTGCTGCGCGCGCCGCAGGGAGCGGTTTTAGAATTTGACGAGCCGCTCGACCTACGACAGGGGCGGCTTGCCAAACTCATCGGCGGCAGCTTGCGCGGACAGGTGACGATCCGCGGCACCCCCAGCGCTCCAGAGGCTGCCGACGATCTCGAGATCATCACCCGTGATTTAGAACTTGAAGATCTGGAGCTGCGCACCAACGAAATGGTGCAGTTTCGCTATGGACGCTCCAGCGGCAGCGGTCGGGCGCTGGTGGCAAAATTATTGCCGCGTGCTGGCTCCGCTGATCAGGGCCCCAACATTGGTGGCGTCGATTCCATCCGTCTCGATCGTGATGTTTCGATGCGGCTGGAAGGGCTGGCAGGCGGTTTGTTGCCGGGACAGCCGGCGCCACCGACGGTTGACACACCGACGACGACTGCCGCCGAAGCAACGCCTGTGCTTGTCAGTTGCCGCGGCAGCCTCTGCCTCAACGTGTCTTCGAATGTGATTACGTTTGAAGACCATGTCGACGTGGTGCGTGCTGTGCCCGGCGGCACAACCGATCAACTGGCCTGCGAAGTGTTGTCGATCGTGCTGGGGAGGCGGGAGCCAGCCCCGGGTTTGGCGCAGCCAACTGCTCTGCCGGTGCGCAGCGGATTGGTGCCGCTTGAGATTCAAGCACGCGGCGCGCCCGTCGTGGCGCGTAGCAGTGCCACGGGGCTTGAGGCCCGGGCTGCTCGGCTGGGCTACGAGATCGCCACACGCCGCATTTTGCTCGACGGTGAAGAGGCTGTGTCGCTGGTGGCTAGGGGCATGGAAATGGAGGCACGATCGATCGATTACTCTCCGGGGCTGGCAGGGGCTCCCGGTTCGCTGATGGCCGTTGGACCAGGCTGGCTGCGCACAACAGCCGACGGCTCGCCGCCGGTGCAGGCCCGCTGGCGCAAGTGGCTGCGGATGCGGCCCGATGGCAACGGCCATGTGGCATCCATCGCCGGTGATGCCGATGTTTCGATTGAATCGCAGGGTCGCCTGTGTGCCTCCGAAATGCATCTCTGGCTCGATAGCGTCAAAGAATCGCCCTCGGCTGTTCTCAAGCAGCGCACCAGCAGTGCCGGCCCCGACCTCTCTGGCGTGCGGCCTTCGCGCATGCTGGCGCGGGGCACGGTTGAAATCGATGTCGATCAACTCACCGCCCGTACCGATCGGATGGAGCTTTGGTTTCGCCATCCCCCAGCACCCGTGCCGGTAGTTGCCAAAGCTACCACGCCTGCAGCACCGCCTGCAGCAGTTGTAGCACCGCCTGTAGCAGCTGTAGCACCGCCTCTAGCACCGCCCCTAGCAACGCCTGCAGCGCCGCCATCCGTTGCAGCGTCGCGTGGAAAAATGATGGCAACAGGCGCGCTTGTGCGTGGGCTTGTGAGCCTGTCGCCACAGGGTAATCAACTGGAGGAGATTTCGCTGGAGGGTCAGGTGCATCTGGTCGAGCAGGCCCGCGACCAACCGGCGGCTACCGTTGCCGGCGGTGGCGCTGTAATTCCCCCCACTCCCGCTGGAGCGGCTCTCGAAATTCGTGGCGATCAGCTCCAGCTCACGCGGGCAACGCGTTTTGATGCTCGCGCGGTTGTGTCCGGAAAACCGGCGCAGGTGAAGGGGCAGGGCATTGATTTAGAGGGACCGCTCGTCGAATTCGATCGCGGCCGCAACCGTCTGATCGTAGACGGCGCTGGTCGGCTCAAACTGCCGATGGCCTCTGGAATGAGCGGGCTAGAGTCGTTTGGAATGGCGGGCAACTCCCCCGCGTCACCCAAGCTACCGGTGCCGGACGCCCCACCGTCTACGCTCGATGTCACCTGGCAAGGACGGATGGATTTCGATGGTCTGACCGCCCGATTTATCGATCGCGTTGTCACCACCAGCGGAACAACTGTGTTGCGAGCTGGTTCTTTGGATGTCATCTTTAATGCTGCGATAGATTTTGGAGCCAGTGGCCCACAAGCCGGGGCAAGGCGCGCTGACGTAGCCCGAGTGGCTTGCGGTAGCGGCGTGCGAATTGAAAGTGTGTCGCTGTCACAAGACGGATCCAAATCAGTTGAAAATCTCTACGTCCGCGATCTGCTGCTGGATCGGGCAACCGGCGATGTGACCGGCAGTGGCCCCGGCCGACTGGCCAGCACGCGGCTTGGGCAGGTACCGGCGGCACTGCCAACCTCTGCCCAAAATTCTCCGGCCCAAGGCGTTGCTTTGGCGCCGGTCTCGCCACCGCGGCCCGATGAACTAACCTATCTAGGCGTCGATTTCCAGCGCGGCATGCGTGGCAATATCAACCGGCGGATGATGGAGTTTCAGCAACGCGTTGAAGCAATATGGGGACCAGTAGCGGCCTGGGGCGATACGCTCGATCCGCACGCTCCCGGTGGACTGCCACCCCGCGTCATCAGCATCACCAGCGATGCCCTCGGCGTGGCACAGACACCACTGGCACCGGGTCAACGCCATGCGGCAATGGAGTTGGCCGCCGCCGGCAATGTGCTTGTCGAAGGGGAAGCCTTCACAGCACGCAGCGCACGGCTCACGTGGAGTGAGGCAAAAGACCTGCTCGTCTTTGAGGGAGACGGCCGCAGCGATGCGCAACTCTACAGGCAATTGCGCGTGGGGGCGGCGCCGTCGAGTGCATCGGCCGGCAAGATTCTCTATTGGCGATCGCTCAACCGCGTTGATGTTGACGATGCGCGCTTTCTCGATCTCGATCAACTCGGTGCCGGTGGTGCTGGCATGCGTCTGCCCGGTTTGGGGTCTGCCCCAGCCCCGCCGATCAATCGACCGCCGCCCGGCACGTGAGCAGAGCGTTAAAGAACACGGCGACTTTCTCGATCCAGTGCTTCTAAAATAAAGTGCATCGCTTCCTGCGCCACGCAGTCTTCATAGGCAGCGACGTTGCCTCCGTTCGCTGATTTCACTAGGGCTGTGTGCGGGATGCCTAGGGCTGTGTGCGGGATGCCTAGGGCCACCAATTTGCTCTGCAGTCGCACCGCACCGTCGTGCCACTGCGGGTCGGCAGGATCGCTGGCGAACCACTGATTGCGCGGCCAGTTCAGTGGGTGCACGTGCAGAATGGCGGTATCTTGTCGAGCGCGTTCGGCGTCTAGAAAGATTTCCCGCAGCTCCACAAAAAGATCGCATGCTGCGTTGGGATCGCCGTCGTTTAAAAAAGAATCGCGCATCGTCAGATGAAAATCAATGGCGGGGGCAATCGCTGCGACCACCGGAAAAAGTGACGGATGTCGGTAGGCAATGCGCAGAGCACCCTGGCCGCCCATGCCCGTGCCAAGGATTGCAACGCCGGGGGGCACAACTCCAAACCGCCGCTCAATTTCAGCACGCACGTTTTGTACAACAAAGCGTTCCGGCGTGATGCGGGCGTCAAACACGGGCACGATCGTATCGAGCCACCACGAACGACCGGCGCGCGGTGCAATCGCGGGCATGCCAGCAGCCTCGATGCAGTTTCGCAGGCCGCTGGACGCAAGCAGCGTTCCCTCGTGCTCGCCGTGGAGATAGATCACGGCCCTGCCGCTGCTGGGCTGCGGAGGTTCGTAGACTTCGCAGGCATGGCCGTCGACATCGATTATCGACCAATCTGGGCGGCAGGCAGGGCTGACAACTGGAATCATAGGGAGCCGGTGGCAGAAGACAGTTTCTTTTTGTGAGTTGTACGCCATTGCTACCCAAGGCCACAGCCCCGTGCCCTGCTCGCCAGCGATTGCCGAGGACCATCCGCCATGCGTAGCGGTTGGCATACGTAGGCAAACGCGCTGACACGGCTAGCATCTTCAGGTTTACCAAACCACGTTTGGGGTGGCGTGAGGCAGGCGGCCCGGGAGTCTCGAATCAAGCTCGACTGGGCCCCAAACCCTTCGCTCATAAATCTCGGCTCCTGCCCGACTAAACTGCAGGAGCCCGTGCGGGGATGACGAAAAAATCATTCTGGTTCGGTATGGAATATTGTCTGTGCACGTTTTGTATCCTCTCTGCTAGGAAAATCCTATGCGCATACTCCTGACTTCCGAGCAACTGGCTGAAGGGATTGCCCAGCTGGCAGATCGGGTCCGAAACGATATCGGTCGACGGCCGTTGACTGTTGTCGGCGTACTCACCGGCAGCATTGTGCTGGTGTCGGATTTGATCCGACGGCTGGAAGGGCCAGTGCGCGTGAGCATGGTGTGGGCCAGCAGCTATCGGGGCACGGCGACAACTCCCGGCCGCCTCGATCTGCGACTCGATCAGTTGCCCGATCTCACCGGCCAAGAGGTTTTACTCGTCGATGATATTTTCGACACCGGGCGCACGCTCGAAGCGCTTGTCGACGAATTGCGTCGCCGAGGCGCGGCGCGAGTTCGATCGCTGGTGCTGCTGCGCAAGCACGGGCAGGCAGAAGTGGGAATCGTGCCCGACTTTGTCGGATTCGATATTCCCGCGGCGTTTGTTGTCGGGTATGGTCTCGACTTCAACGGCGCGTGGCGACACCTGCCGTACGTTGCGGAACTTGAGCCAGCAGACCTGCAGGCTGCCCCAACGGAGATAGCAAACTCTGCTCCCGATATGGATGGAATTCTGCATTGATGAAGATCCCTCGCTCTCGGTCGGTGCTCTTGGTTGTGCCCGGTCTGGATCCGGTTGGCACCGGCAGGCAGTTGGAAATTGTGGCCGTGGGACTGCGCGCAGCCGGTTGGAATGTGCAACTGGCGGTGACCACCCCCGGCGGATCTTTGCCACTTCAGCTCGAGCAAAAGGGTTTTGTTGTGCACCGCTGCGGCACGCGGCCAAACGCGGGATTGGCAGCAGCGGCCGCTCTTTTGCGACTGGTAAAAGCCAGCCGACCGGCAGTGATTTATTGTTGGGGGCGTTCGCAGTCGCGGTTGGTGGGTGCCATCAAAATCTTTCTTCCCAACGTGCGACTGTTGAGCCACCTAGCCCGTATGCCTCGCGGCCTAGCAACGGCATGGGCCCTCCGACAGGCCGATGGAGTGATCGCGATCTCGCCCGGCGTGCAGCAGGCTTGCCAACGGCTGGGCGTGGCCGCCGCGGTGATTCCTCCCGGCATTGATTTGGCGCTGGGAGACGGCCTAACGCGAGAACAGATTGCGGCCTCGCTAGGGCTCGAGCCGACAAAAATATGGACGCTTTGTGTTGCGCCTCTGAAAGCCCAGTCACGCCTGGAGCACTTGCTGTGGGCGATCGATCAACTCGGTGTTGTGAATCGTGATCTGGAACACGTTCTCGTGGGATCTGGTCCACTGCGGGAACGCATCTGTCGACGGGCGTGCGTGCAACAACTGGCAGAGCGATTGCATCTGCGGCCGCACTGCAACTGCCTACCCGATCTTCTGCAGCAGGTGCGGTTCGTGTGGCAGTCGGGCCGGGTCGCTTACGGCGGTGCCATCCTCGATGCCATGGCTCAGGGCGTGGCGTCAGTGGCGGTGTCGAGCGATGCAGCGAGGCAACTCATCGTTCCAAACGAAACAGGCTGCATCGTTGCCGCTGATCCGGAAAGTGAATTTCCGCGCCGCGCACTCGGCGTGCTTGAGGACGATGCCTTGGCAGCCCGCTACGGTGCGGCGGCCCGGGTGCGGGCGACAGAGCATTTCCCGACAACACTTTTTCTGGCCAGCCACACGCATGCACTGGAGCAGGTAATCGCTTGAACGAGCGGACGCTAGCTGCGTCAGAGCCCCGTCAGAGCCCCGTCAAAGCTCCGTCAGCGCTCCGTCAGCGCTCCGTCAGCGCTCCGTCAGAGTGTTGCCGTCAGAGTGCGACCGTTGGGGCAGGCACGCACGTGGCCATTTTCGGCGACCAAAACTCCGTTTTTAAAGACCTGTGCTGGCATCGAAAACATGCGTGCAAGATTGGGGTCGGGACGGTAGAGCGTGATGTCGGCATCGGCACCAATCCCCAGATGACCTTTGTTTGGCAGGCCGGCAATGCGGGCCGGCGCGGCGCGTGTGACGATGCATAATTCTTGGAGGGAATATTCCCGGCGGAGGCCTGCGAGTGGACTGCGTTTGCGCACAGCGGGATGGATGCGGGCAAATGCCTCGCGGCGAAACGCCTCATCGCCGAGCAGTTGCATCAGTAGCGGGTAGGCGCTGAAGTGTGCACCGTTGGGGTGGTCGGTGGAGAGCACCAGTCGCCATGGGTCGCGGACGGTTAAAAACCATTCCAATCCGATTGCCCATTGCCAAGCATGGATCAGGCTTTTCTCCCGGTAGCTGATCGGCAGCACGCCGCAGCCGCCCTCCAGATACAAATCGTGTGACATCCACGGCACGCCTGTGGTGTGCGCGAGGTGCTCGGCGGCTGCACTGTCGCCTGTCATCGCCACGGTGTCGCCAAAGAGCACCTGCCCGACGTCAAGAGTGAGTTCTTCGTGGGCGTTAAACCATTCGACGAGCGGCCCCACGCCGGAACCGAATGTGTCGGGGTCAAGATCGCCACCGGTGTAGCTGTGAAACTGAACGTGGGCCAGATGCGCCCGGATGCCGTCAAAGGTGCGCATCGTTTCTAGGAGCGTGCGCCAGTTGCCAGGCAGGCCGAGATTTGCCGTGTGCACGTGGAGCGGGTGAGGCAGCCCAATGGCCTCGACAGCACGGGCAAGTCGCTCGAGTAAGAGGCGTGGCGTACATGATTCGGCGTGGGGTAACGCTGCATCAAGATCGTGGTGGTCGCCGCGACGGCCGTGCTTCCAAAAAACAGAACCACCCGGATTGGCCACCTTCACCGCCCAGCCACGGCCGTGTGTAATGGTGTGGGCCAGCAGCCGCTGCACGAGGGCGTCGTCATTCTTAACGAGAGCAGCGAGGACCGCAGTTTCATCGGCCGCCAGCAAGTAGATACCCTTATCGAGAATCGGCAGATCATTGAGTTCGCGGTGGGCAATACCGGCAGCACTGGTGGCAATCGCTGCATCAAAAACAGTCGTGTATCCGAGGGCCGCATACAGCGCGCCGGTGGCGGCAATGGTCGGCACGGCGGCCAGCCTTCCGCGCGCTAATTGCGGTGCAATTCGTCGACCAGCGCCAACCTTCGCTCCGGCAACGTGGCTGTGAAGATCGACGCCGCCTGGCATGACAACAAGGCCGGCGGCCGAAATCTTAACAAAGCGGGAGCTGTTGGCAGGAGGCGTAATGATCGTTCCATTTTCCACCCAGATATCGGCGCTGACCCCATCGCGGTTGTTGGCAGGATCGTAAAGCGTGCCGCCCGAGAGAACAAAGCAGGAGTCAGTCTCGGGCGGCAGATTGCTGGCTCTGGTGCGCGTGTCAGTCGCAGCAGAGCGGGCCCTCGTGCCGGGCGTGGTCATTGGAACAGAAGACAGAGTGTGAGCTTCTGCAGTGCGCATCACAAGCTCCGACAGTAGGGCATCCATCTGCGGAGCCGAGTCGGTGAGTTGTTTTTCGACGGCAACCTGCCTGCCATCCTCGCGCAGCATCGTGCCGGTTGTGGCCATCATTCCATTGGCACAGCGCAGCTGAATGGCTGTGCCAGAAGTGGTCTTTGCGCACGTGTTGGCGTCGCTGATGCGCACAATGGCCAGCGCATGGCCACGCTCGAGAATGGCAGCCTCCAAGGGACTCTCCAGCGGCCCAACGGCCAGGACGCAGTCGACCTCGCCACGTCTGACAAGGCTCAGGGCATCTGCTTCGCCGGGAGAAAAAACACTGCCCCAGCGGTCGGCACGCACAATTGCGCCTGGTGCTCGATACCGCCACGTACACACGGCAGCAGCGCCGGAGCCATTTGCTCCAGCGGCTTGCGTGCCGGCGCCGAGGGGGATTTCAAAGGCAGGCTTGAGGTGGGCAAGGCATCTCACGAGGTGTGCCACGCTCCACGCTTCAAGACCGGCTGGATCGGCAGCACTGGGGGCGGCATGGCTGGTGATGATGGCCACACAGTTGGCCGCCAAGATCGCCTCGTAGAGCACGTCGATAGCAGTGACAAGCGGCGCGTCAAAATTGACAGTCTTTTCAGTGGCCTGCCCCAGCAGGCGCGCCTGCAAAAGACGGGCGGCCCAAATGCACACCGGGTGGGGCAGGGGGAGATGGCGATGGCCGGCATGCGGCGGGAGCACGCCGTCGCCGCCAATCGCAATCGTGTGTTTGGTGTCACTAGTAGGCTGCAAGACAAAGCGTTCAAGAAAGCGGGGGTGGGTAGCAGTGGGATCGCAAAACCAGAAGATGACAAGATCGGCACGATCGCGGACCTCTTCCCAGGCGGCTGTCACCTCTCCCACACGGGCCACCGCTGGCCCAGCCAGACACGATGTCTCGCCACTGCCAGCATCGACGGCGGCACCAAGATTGTCCGCCACATCGCAGGCACGAGAGAGAGCCTCTAGCGTTGCACCAGCCAGACCCGTTACCAGCACGCGGCGGGCGGTCAGGAGCAGATCCGCTGCACGGTTGAGAGCCTGGTCTCCCGAGATGGCAATTTCGTTTTCCCAAGCCTCAATAGCGGTGCTTGTTTGCTTGGCACTTGCGAAGGCCTGGCTGCCAAATTCACAGGCATGTTGTGCGCTGGATACAGTGTGCACAACATCGTCGCAGAGCATCGGACAGGCTGTGCAGACGCTCCGCGCAGGGGCTTGCGAACCAGCCATGAAGAGCCTCTGCCTCAAGACTTTGGCAACACCCAGATATTGCGATAGCGCACGGGATTTCCATGGTTTTGCAGATGCAGCGGCCCCACTGGCTTCATCTCGGCTTGGGGTCCGCCCGGGGTGATCTTTGGAACTTCTACGTTGTCCTGAATGACAACGCCATTGTGGCGCACCGTCATCCGTGCATTGCTGGTTTTTTTACCATCGTCAAATTTCGCAGCGGTAAATTCAATATCGTAGGTCTGCCATTCCAGTGGTGGCAGACACATGTTGACCAGCGGCGCGGCCACAGAATAAACCGCTCCGCAATCGTCCTGCTTTCCGGGCAGTCCAAAGCTGTCGAGCATCTGCACTTCGTAGCAGCCTTGCACATAGGCACCACTATTGCCGCGACCCTGTCCGCGATCCTTGGGCTGATAGGGCAAGCGAAACTCGATGTGCCAGAGGGCATCGCCAAATGCATCCTTCGTTGTGACGCCCTCCATTAAGAGACCATCCTCGCTCACGCGGCCATCGATGAGCTTGGCAGTGTCAGTGCCGGTACCGGTGCCATCAAAAATCACAACGGCACCTTGCGGTGGCTTTTTCCCCAATGAGGGGCTGGTGCGTTTGGTTTTAGGAAAGGTGGCGATTTCTTCGCCGCTATCGGAGAGAACAGCAAGCGCACCTTTGCGGATCAATCCTTTCCGCTTCACGCCGCCCCAGTCGAGGCCCTCAAGCTTAACAGTTGCGTCCGCAGCGGTGCCTTCGCGAACCCCCTTGCCGGTAATCTTATCGGGGGGCGTCCATCCATCGCCGGGCAATCCACCGGGATAGGCAACAGCGTCAAACTTTCCGTCACCCAGTGCGATCACCTGCACGCCGTAGCGCTGCGGTTGGCCATCCTGTTTCATTTCGCCAACGTATTCACCTTGGATGAGAAAATCGTCGTCGGCGTGATCTGGATCGGTGAAAACAGTGCCGGCGGGCTTGGCAGAGGCCGAAAGAGCAGTGAAGCATTCGCTGATGCAGAGCAATGCCAAGCAGATAGTGAAACGGCGGGCGGTGGCAGTCATAAAGGGTCTCCTTTGGGAATAGAGTATGCGCAAACTGAAATGAGTCTTCAACGCGGCTGCTTCTGTTGCCAGTGTGGCCGCTGATTTCTCTCCGGCAGACACCTTCAGGCCGAGGCATGCTGCGGCTTGTGCCGCCTGCCTTTTACGAGTGGTTCGCTTGGGTTCGCTTGCCAACCAGACGCATGCATTCCTCTGACGCATTCCTTATGAGATGAGGCCCGTCAGCGGTCCGTCGCCGCAGTAGTCGGGATTGCCAAAGCGTTTGAGGTCGGTATGGCCCATCGCGTGTGCCAGCGTGAGCAGCAAGCGGTTGTGTGGTGTGCCGGGGAATTCAAGTGCGCGGCCCATCGTAAAGCCCGCTCCATTCCCCAGGAGTACCCACGGAATGTCATCTAGCGAGTGGGAGTTGCCCTCACCCAGTTCGTTGGCCCAGAGAATCGTCGTCTGATCGAGGAGCGATCCGTTGCCGCCGGGGTCTGGCGTCTCGGCCAGTCGCTTCGTCAGATGGGCCACCTCGCCGGCATACCAGGCATTGATCTTTGTCAGTTTTTCTTGCGCGTCTGCATTGGTGTTGGGTTCGTGAGAGAGATCGTGCTGGCCCTCATCGATGCCGAGCCACTTCATGTGCGGCTGCCCAACGGAGTTGGTGTATTGGAGGCTGGCAACGCGCGTAAAATCAGCGGCCAGCGAGGCGACGATGAGCTCAATCTGCATCCGACTGATCTGCGGCATCTGATCGTTCTGGTCGACAACACCCGGTTCGAGCAGCGGTATGGCGTGGGTCAGCGGCAGATGGTTTGTGGAAAGATCCTTTTCGAACTCGCGCACAAGCGTTGCGTGTTCCTCCAGAATACGTCGGTCCTCAGTCGGCAATGCCGCCGCCACTTTTGCGAGATCCTCACGAACATCATCCAGCACGCTCGCCAAGCTTTCGCGATCTTTGACCTGCCCGTAGAGCTTGTGAAACATCTGGTAGGGATCGTCAATCGGAGCGATGGGCTTGTTGGGGCCTGCGTAGATCATGCGAGTCCACGTATCGGCTTTATTGGGCACAAGCACTCCAAACTCAAGCGATCCAAAACGAGTTGCCGTTTCGGGCTGTGACTGGAGGAAGTTTTTAATTTCCTGATCGATCGACAGGCCGCTTGACCAACCGGCTGGTGTGTCGCTGCCACCCTGTACGTTTCCAGGATAGAGCTCCCGGCCGGTCAACAGGCAGCCAATGCCCCGCATGTGGCGATCGCCGTCTCCCTGCACCTTATCGTGCACCCCTTTGAGGGTGAGGAGCTTGTCTTTGAAGGACGCAAATGGCTGGAGAATTGCGGGTAGTTCCCTGTCCCCAAACGGACCAGACTCCTGCGGCCAGAAGTTTTTGCGCACCACACCGTCCGGGCTAAAAATAACAATCAGCCGCCGCTTGGATGGGGCGGGATTGGCCAGCGCCATGCTCGGAAGGTTCGTCAGAAATGGCAGTACCGTCGAGCCAACACCGAGCCGACGCAACAGTTCACGACGTGAAATCATGGGGCATGAGCCTGTGCATTGGTACGGGGGACACTCTCTGGAGGCAAAACGGCCAATTGCATGATAGCAACCAAGAGATGGCGAATGTTGTAATCGTGGGCTACAAATGACTGCCGTAGATTTTCCAGTGTCTCGGGGCCCCACGCGCGGATGGGCTGTTTGACGAGGGCGTGAAAGAGTGCCTGCACAAAGGCTTCCTGTGCATCGCGACTGGTGGCCACGTAGTCGGCGAGTTCCCGAGCATTTTTAAACGTCACCTCCGCTCCTTCGCGAGGCTGGTACGAGCCCGACGTTTCCACCGGTTTGGTTTCGTCGCCCCACTGCTCCGTCTGCTGCTGCCGTCCGAGTGCATCGAATCCCTCGAGTGCAAAGCCCAGCGGATTGATCAGCGTATGGCAGGTTTGGCAGGCGACCGAACTGGTTTGCAACGCCACACGTTCGCGGGTTGTCAGGTTTTTATGCAGGTGTGGGGCCAGTGGGGAGACGGCATCCGGCGGCGGCCGCAACACATTTCCCAGCACGCTGCGGGCAAGAAACACGCCGCGGTGAATCGGCGAGGTGGAGCCTGCATACGAAAGCACGCTCATCATGTAGGGATGCGAGAGCACTCCACCACGGCTCCCACCATCGAGTCGCACCCGCTGAAACGGCGCATCGCTCGGCAGCGCAAAATTATAGAGAGCCGCGAGATTGCCGTTGAGATAGATCTCGTCGTCAGTAAAGAGTCGGCGAAAGTCGGAGCCCGGCCCCCACACGACGTCATCCAGAAAGAGTGCCAGACTGGTGCGCATGTCGGTGGCAATCTGCTGGGAGAACGCCGGGAAGCGTTGGGCATCTTTGACGATCTCCGGGCCGTGATCGACGCGGAGCCAAGCAAAGAGAAAATCCTGCACCTTGGCCCGCACACGTCGGTCGTTGAGCATCCGCTCCGCCTGCTGCGCCACCTGCTCAGCATTCGCTAGCCGATTTTCTTGGGCGGCTTGCCAGAGCGGTTCATCGGGGATGGAATCCCAGAGCCCGAGTGCTAAGCGGGCCGCAATCGCAAAGCCATCACTGGCGGGTTCGGCAGCCGTTTGGGAGGCCGCACTCGCGTCAGGAAATAAAAACCGGGTCGAACTGAGCGTCAGTAGGATCGATCGTCTCAGGGCTGCATCGGCGTCTGGCATGGTGGCGAAGGGGCGATCGATCAGCAGCGCATGCAGGTCAGCCGAGAGTGGCTGGCGAAACGCCCGTTCCGCAAATGACGTGGCCCAAGCCGTCAGCTTTGTGAGCCGCTGAGGTGCACCGCGTTTGACGTGAGAGAGTTCCTCGATGTGTTCGAGAACATAGTCCGCAGTTTCAATAGAAGCCGCCGTGGAGGCAGCGAGCCATTCCTTTGAGACGCTCGCACCGCGGTCGTAGCCGATGCTTCTGTCGTCGGGTGGAAAGGGAGTTTGCAGCACAAAGATCGGCGGGCTGTCAGTGGGGATCAGACAACGCTGCGGCACCAGCTGAACAGTGCCGTGCGGAGGTTGCCAGAGGAGTGCGATTGAGGCCTCGGCAACCGACTCGTTTTCTTTATTATCGATGCCCTGATTGGCCTTTGAAAACTCAAGCCGCAATGGATAGCGGCGGCCGCCGAGCAGAAAAATGCGACCCCTGTATTCGGTGTTGTCACCCGATTTCACCCAAGCATCCAGCAGAGACGGAGCATGCCACGGCGTGTTGACGGCCAGCCGGACGGCATGTTCGGTGCGCACAATGAATTCATAGGTGCCGGTTTCGGGGGGCACGATTGAACCCGTCCAGCGAATCGCGAAGCGGTTGGGCTCGAAGCGTTCGGGATCAGGGCCCTCGATCTTAAAATCAAAACGCACCTCCGGATCAATCTGCTCGTAGACGCGAGCGTTGTCTTTAAAATCCCGACCGCAAAAGTATTCGCCGCGGAGGCCGCGAAGTGTGTCAGGGATGGGGGGTTGGTTGCGACAATGAGCGATCAGATCTGCGACGGTGTTTTGGTATTGCCGGACGGTGAGCCGCGAGAGTTCAACGCGAGCGGGACGGTTGCGATCGCGGGCGACCGTCGAATAGAAAGCACCGTGAATGTATTGGGCAACCTGGTGTGCTGCAGCGCCTGTTACCTGCGAGGGATCGTCGTGCGGCATCGTTTCGTCGATGTAGGCCGCAAGTTGCGCAAGCGAGAATTCACCATGCAGGGGTGCCGGTATTTCTTTTGTGCCTTGACCGTTCTCGCCGTGACAGCGGAGGCAATGCTCTTGATAGACCGCTACACCCGGCTGCACGGCCGTTGCTGGGGGTGTGGTTGGGGGCGGAT
>CAMBUD010000014.1 GCA_945871035.1 Planctomicrobium piriforme
CTAGCGTTGGGCCGTCGGTGGTGCGGCTATACCAATGGATTCCCCCGCTGGGCGTTAGCTCTGAACAGCCCGCGTCGAACCGCTCCCATAGTTCGAGCAACCCCCGATGTTCAGCCGTGGCGCGTAACTGCTCAAGCAAATGCACCGCCCGCCCCTCTAGCTCAACCATTTCAAGGTTGCCCGAAACGGCGCCGCAAAAAATCCCGATCCCGGTGTTTGAGCGTAAAACGTTTTGCAACCAACTGAACGGCGGCAACGGGTGTTCCCCCGTCGAGAGTTTTTTCCAGCCGGCCCGCCCGTCCTTGCCGGCGCCTAAAACCGATAGCGGCATTTTGCTGCCGTCGGTCTTTACCGGATGAACGGCGCAACCCGCTACTTTCCACTGCGCTGCCAGCCGGAGGAGGTTTTCTCTAAAATCGGTCTTTGCCGCTGACGCGCGTGCCCCTTCCAGCGGTCGGTCGTTATGGTTGGGGGTTGGAAACATTGCTGAGCATCCGTGCAAAATATTTTTATGTCAACAACGCATTCCGCCCCGTAATGCGGCGTAGCGTCAACCGCCACTTGAGCCCGGTAGCTCCGCCAATAACTGCCGCCGCTGCTCAACTTCTTCGCGCTTCAAGTCGGTAAGCATTTCCAGATCGATATGCGATTCCATAGCCTGACGCACAATACGCGCCAAAACATCCGGGGGAAGCGCTTCGCATTGGCAGGTTTCCACTCCTTCAAAACTCCGATTGTCGGTAGGTTTTGGCGGGCTGGTTGGTAGCTGATACCGCAACACGTGTTTCGGTGTGACGGCTAGCCGTTCAAACGTAACGCTAGGGGCTGGCAACTCGTGCCGCTCCGCTTCACCATCCGCAAACGCCGCTACGTCTTGCTCTAGGCTTGTGAAGATATGAACTCCGCTGGGGTCATGGTCGCCCAAATGCAGCACCAAAACGCTACCGCACTGCGCGAACTCCAGCCCCAAACTACGCTTCACGGTGACGCTATCAAAGCCGCCCGAACTTAAAACTGGCACGCTGTATTCCCGGGCGACGCGCTCTAGTTGTGGAACCATACCCTGCGCTTCACACCACAAAAACAGACGCGGCGACTGCCCTTGCTGGCGGTCAAGAGTGAAAGCTTTTGCTGTTGATCGAATAGCCGCCAGCAGATCGTCTTTACTGTCCCAACCAACCTTTGCTGATCTTGAAAAACCATCGTCGCGAATAGCGTCCCATGAAACACGCTCCCCACGCCGGGCACGATTCAAAACAGTCAAAACACGGTCGTAGCTTTTTTCTGTTTTGTCTATGCCGTGCGCTGCAACAAGCCGGTAGAAAACTTGCCGCGCCGAAAGCGGCCAATGGTCGGCGTACTCTTCCAGAACCGAATCTATTGCTGCGAGTAAAACCACCGTGGCGGCATTCGGTCGCCACGGTGCATAGCCGCGGGGGCGTCCCGTTTTTGTTTTCACTTCACGCCCTCCCCGGTTAGAGCCCGGCAAACGCGCATACCGCGCAAAACCCGGGCGTGTGCTGATTGGCAATTGGATTCCGAAACATCAATAGAAACACAAGAGCGTTCCAAACCGATTGCCACCGTTGCGGTCGTGCCGCTACCGCAAAACGGATCCAAAACGCGGTCGTGCGGATTCGTGTAGGCGAGGAGTAGCCGCTCCAGATAGTTTTCTGGTAATTGGTTGGGGTGCCCCGCGTTGCGCTCTGTATTGTTGCCTGTTACACGCCCCCAATACTTTCCGTCAGAGGGTACGCCCCAAACGGTTCCCGGCAGCCGCTTCCCACCTTTTGCGTAGTCGCCAATACGCTTATCCCCATACCCTACGCGGTCTGAAACTACTTCAACCGTTGCTGGGTTCCAAGTTGTTTTTGCTGTTTTCGCAAACAGTAGGCAATGGGTTCTAGCGTCAATCCAGTTTGAAGAATTGCACTGCCCGAAACGGTAGTGCCAATTCACCCAAGCAATGCGCCGCATTCCCAAACGGCGCGCGTGAATCAAATACGCTTCAGCTAAACAGTCGGGGCCGTGAAGAGCCAGAACGCCACTACACGCATTCCAACAAGCCTCGATCCATTCGCCCGTAAAGGATTCGTAGTCCTCGCGGTTGTCGTTGTAGCCCTTGTATGGGTGCCCGATATTGAATGGGGGATCGGCAAAAACAAAATCGAACGTGCCCAGCGTGGGGACAATTTCACGGCAATCACCTAAAAGGATTTTACTTACCGGGGTTGGGAATAGATTCATTTCACGCCCTTCCCAATAATGCCCCAAACACAGCCCCCTAGGTTGCCCTCGACATCGTCCCCGACGCTACCCCCAACGCCGCCTTTGATATCGCCCATGACATTGCCACCAACAAAGCCCAAGACATCGCCCAGGACACTGCCAGCAACATCGCCTCCAACATCACCGCAGACGCTACCCCTGACACCGTGCAGGACATCACCGTTAACATCTTGAACAGTCCATTTGCCTTCGTGCCTTCTGAACGACACAAAACGCAAAACCTCTTCCAACGTTATTTGCTCACTCATTTCACGCCCTCCAGTAGTCCACTCTGTTCCCCAGCAGCACATTGCCACCGGGCGCTGTCGTTTCAATTGATTCGCTCATGCGTCACCACCAACTACATGGCTCGCCGTGAGAACCCACGCCTCAAGATCGCTGCGTCGATAACACGTACGGCTCTGCTGACTCGTGCCGAACTTCAAGAATCGCGGCCCCGTGCCCAGCGTCACCCACTGACGCAGAGTTTTTTCTGATCGCCCCAGCAGCTTGGCCGCAGCAGTGCGGCTCAAGAGCGAATCCACCTCAAGATCGACCACCGCTGACAAATTCCGTTTCATTAAAAAATCCTCCGTTGTGAACAGTTGTGCGCTATCGCTTCGGAATGTATTGGGCGCAAACGCTGTGTCAACTTGCGTACGCGTTCGTATCGCCAGATACCTACTGCCGTAGTAGGAATCCGCGTTTCGCCCGTGATATGCGTTAGTGACGCTGCGGGTGCGAATTGATCCAAAACGCTTCGGAGTGGCAGTTCCTCAATGGCCTTTCGGCCATGTTTGAGCGCCGGCACCTAGGGTGCGAGTGTTGCTCACCGACTGCGGCGAGGCTTTGACATCGCAGAAAACGCATCGTTCAGCGCTTCGTCAGATACCATGGCGTAGACTCGAGCCACCATCGACACGGAACTCGGCTGATCGCCCAATGCCTTGCACACAACGCTCAACGGCACGCCCGCAGCAGTCATGCGGGCACCAGCAGTGCGCCGCAGATCGTGTGGCCGTGGCCTGCGGTCGGCATCTTCATGCCAGAGCCCAGCGCGGCGGATTATTCGCAGCCACGGCTTGCTCCACGCAGGAAGCGGCAACCCATTCACACTCGGAAAAACCCAGCGGCTCGAATCGTTGACGATCTTGCGGCGGGCGCGAAGTATCGCCACAGCCTGCGGAACCAGCGGCACAACGTGTCCGCCACGACGGCCTTTCATATCAACAGCAGGAATCCGCCAGCACGGCGCGCCGGTCAATTGAACGTCCTCCCACCTCATTCGAGCACACGCACCCATACGCTGCGCAGTCACCAAACTGATTCCAAACAGATGCGCGTACAACGGATCGTCTGCGGCCAATGCGGCATCCAGTCTAGCGGCCTCAGAATCGCTCAGGAACCGGGTGCGGGGCAATTCGGTAGTGCGAGTCAACCGGGCAATGCCAGAGCCTACGGCGGGGTTTGGTTGCGTCCACGTGCCCGCGTCAATGGCGTAGGCGAAGACGTTACGCACTAACTGTAGAAAACGGTTCGCCTGCACGGGTGCCCTTGCTTGAATCGCCGTGTAGCTGGCGGGCATCGCGGCGGCGAACTTCTTCAGAGTCATCACGCAGAGCGGCGATTCTGATCGCTGGCACGTGGCGCGAAACAGTTCGCGGTAGTTCTGCATCGTGCGGTCGGTCGGTTTGCGTGATCGCCCGCCGGGCAGCCAGTGCCCTGCTTGGTGTGCGTTAAGACACGCAGCGGCCACATCTCCAAACACCGGGCTTGTGTCCCTTGCGAGCGCAGCAGCGGCAGCAGCAGAAGCAGCCTTCACAGCACGCGGGGCCACAACGCCCGCCACGCTCTTGTCGAACCGCAACCTTCCAACAGTCGCACGGGCCTCAACCAACCGCACCGCGTCAACGGTGCCAAGCGCCTTGCGGATCGTGCGGCCACCCTGCCACGCAACGAAGTAGAATTGCCCGCCCGCCTGACCAACCGTGAGCACAAGCCCACGGCAATCCTCATCCCGCCAACTGCGGCGGCCCGCGTTATCCGTTTCGATAACCCCTTCGGCCACGAGCCTGCACGCCTGTTCAACGCGAGACTCCGTAAAAGCCATGCAGGGAACATCGAACAACGCGGCATTATTTCCATTCAAAGAGCGTTTTTTGCGGCCCTCTGACGCGGAGTCAGATTGCCGGACTTGCTTTTGACGCATCGGAAATGTCCTCCACGGGGGAACCCATTGCGCATGGATTGCGCATGGAATGGTCGGGACATCGTAAAACAAGACGGGATATTTGGCAATAATGCCGCCAGAGTGGCGCAGCGAAAAAGGGCCGTTTTACCGACCCTTTTTGTTCGTTTTTCCGCAGAAAAACTCAGTGCCTCGTCTCGGACTCGAACCGAGAACCCTCTGATTAAGAGTCAGATGCTCTGACCAATTGAGCTAACGAGGCTATAGCATCGTTCTACTCGATTTCTCCTTTCCTGAAAACTCCGCTCAAAACCAACCGCGTCAGATGTGGTGGATGCTGCGCTTCTGACGCGGAACAGACAAAAACATTGAGGGTTTTCCTGCCAACGGCTACAGTTGGCCGCTCTGATGTTGCGCGACTGAATGACACTCGACAAAAAAGAGGTTTGCAGATGGGAAGATTTGATGGAATGAAGGGAATTGTCTTGGGCGTCGCCAACGATCACTCGATCGCCTGGGCCATCGCAAAAGAGATTCTTGCCGAGGGTGGAGCGATCGGGTTTTCCCATTTGCCTGATCGTCCCGATGATGAGCGACAGCGCAACCGCCGGCGCGTCTCGCAACTGACCGACCCCGAGCCCAACGCAAAGTTTCTTGTGCCCATGGACGTTTCCAGCGACGAACAAATCGCTGCAGTCATTGAGCGGGCACGGGAAGAATTTGGCACGATCGATTTCATCGTTCATTCCATCGCCTATGCCCCCCTTGAAGATCTCAAAGGGGAAACCACAAATTGCAGTCGCGAGGGCTTTCGCATCGCGATGGAGACCAGTGCCTACAGCCTGCTGGCTGTTGGCAGATATGCACGAAAGATCCTGGCACCGAATGCCTCGGTTTTGACGCTCACCTACTTCGGTGGTGAAAAAGTTGTTCCCGGCTACAACATCATGGGTGTCTGCAAGGCAACGCTCGACGCCTGCGTGAAATATATGGCCTACGATTTTGGACCGTCCGGCGTGCGCGTGAATGCCATCAGCGCAGGCCCGCTGCGCACGCTTGCCGGTCGCGGTGCCGGTGTTGATGAAATGCTCGGCCTCTACGAACGCATGGCTCCGCTCGCCCGCAACATCTCACAGGAGGAAGTCGGAAAGGCCGGCGCCTGGCTTTTGTCGCGCGAATCGCTGGGCATCACCGGTGAAATTCTGCACGTTGATGCTGGCTACAACATCATGGGCTCTCCAGGGCGGCTGCTAGAGTTGGTACAAAAACCGGACTAAGGCGTCTGTTTTTTTAATCCCATGCACGCTGCGCGGCTTTCCATCACCGGGGCTGTGGTCGTTTGGACGGGCCGGCGTGCTCGCGGTGCTGGCAAGCCATCAGGCTACGGTGGGTCGTAGCCGCCACGTTGCCAGGGATGGCAGCGGCAAATACGCTTGAGCCCACGCAGGCTGCCATGCCAAGCACCGTACTTGATAACCGCCTCGCGAAAAAAAACACTGCACGTCGGCTGAAAGCGGCAGTGCCGACCCAGTAACGGGCTGAGCGTGTACCGATACACTCGCACAAGCAACAGCAGCACTGTCGATGCAGCGCGATCGCAGACAGACCCCAGCGACCGCCCTTTCGACCGCCCTGTGTTGGTCAGTCGATCCATATTCACCGCCTGCGCTTAGGCCGCAGAGTTGGCGGCGACGCTGCCACTGCTGCGCTCGC
The DNA here is from genome assembly GCA_945871035.1 of Planctomicrobium piriforme. Taxonomy (GTDB): domain Bacteria; phylum Planctomycetota; class Planctomycetia; order Pirellulales; family UBA1268; genus BAIKAL-G1-2R. The sequence goes on from CAMBUD010000014.1 coordinate 6,170, forward strand.
TGCGGCCGTGGCATAACTGGGTCTGTCCACCACGCGGTTGGCTAGTGCGACGATCATTTCCTCTACCGCTCTGGCCCCCGCAGCGCCGGCAGGCACGTTGGCCGACCGCACGACGATGATCAGATCATTCCCCGGAGGGAATCGACTGTGAACGCTCCGAAAAGCCTCGCGGAGCCGTCGCTTCCAGCGGTTGCGCACCACTGCATTGCCAATGCGTCTGGATACCGAAATGCCAAGCCGCACGGAAGATGTATCCGTGTGGACGCTGGCGTTCAAAGACGGGCACGCATAGAGCACAAGCAGACCGTTTGCTGCACTGCGACGAAACTCAAACACACGCGCAAAATCGGCTGGACAGCCGAGCCGAGCGCAACGCGGAAAACGCTGATTCAATTCTCTTACCATCGCAACAGCGCACGGAAATTGAGCGTGGCGTTTTCAGTTGCCTCCGTTGCGCTCACAGCTTCGGCTGCTTTGGCAGCTTCCAGCAGTCGCGCGATGGTGGTGCTATCGACCGATTGAGGCAGCATGATTTGTACCTCGGCAATCAAATCACCCCTGGCACCGTTGGCGTGCCGCACTCCCATGCCCGCCGCCCGCAGCTTGCGGCCGCCGGACGTAGCGGCCGGAATGCGCAGTGCAATTGTGCCCCACGGCGTTGGCACATCCACTTTTGCGCCTGCGATCGCCTCTGACAGGCTGACCGGCAGCGTGACTTCCAGCGTGTCGCCGCTGCGACGAAAAATCAAATGTGGCTCGACTCGAACCCCGAGCAGTAAGTCTCCTGCCGGCGCTCCCCCGGAGCCTGGCAAGCCCTGGCCGCGCAGTCGCATGCGGCCACCATCGGGCAGCCCCTGCGGAATGGTCACGCTGATCGTTTCAGATTTTCCATCGCGATCGAGGCGAACATCTGTTTTCCCTCCCTCGATGGCCAACGCAAACGGGATTTCGATTTGAGCGGTGATGTCTTGGCCAGGCGCGGAGGCGGCGCGCTTTTTCCCACGCGTCTGCTTGGCCGCACCGCCAAACAGATCACCAAAGCCGCCACCGCCGAATAAACTTTCTAAATCGATCTCACCGCCCGGAAATCCGCCTGCGCCAGCCTCCGGTCGACCGCGACCGCCCCCTGCCCAACCAGAAAAGGGGCTGCCACCGGGGCCGCCACCACCAACGCCCTCAAAGGAACTGCCGTAGCGGTCGTACATCTCCCGCTTGCTCTGATCGTTGAGCACATCAAACGCCGTTTGCACCTGCTTAAATTTTTCCTTGGCCGATGCGTCGTCGGGGTGCAGATCGGGGTGATACTTTCGGGCCAGTTCCCGGTACACCTTCCGAATATCCTCCGCCGATGCTGTGCGTGGCACACCGAGCGTTTGGTAGTAATCCTCGGCCATCGAGTCAGCTCAACAGATGGGTGAAAGTCGGTGGGATAGAAGCAGCAGATTCAATGTGGGCTAGAAGCAAAAGATTCAATACGGCAGCAAAACGTTTCTCACATGCTGGAGTGTAGAAAGAGAACTGGGATGGCTTCAAGCGGCGACTGCTCGGCTCGACCGACAGCCCCTCTTTGCAATTAGCCGCCCACCGCCGCAGCCTGCTCCACAGCCCCAGCACTGGTATCAAGCGCGCTGCTCGTCACTGAATCAACGGCTGCTCTTTGCTTGAGAAACTCTTCCTGACAACGGTACGCAAACTCACCCGCGGCCGGCTGAAGAAGATGAAAACGGCCATCCACGTCAAGCTGTCGCGCTCGGGTATTGTCGGCTAGATAGACCGGCACGATCTCCTTGAGGATGCGCGCCACAAGCTCAGCCGCCAGTACGGGAAACATCACCTCGACCCGGCGCACAAAATTTCGCGGCATCCAATCGGCACTCGAAAGAAATACCTTGGCTTCATTGTCGGGGCCAAACACATAGATTCGGCTGTGTTCGAGAAACCGATCAACAATGCTGCGCACGCGAATGTTCTCGCTCAAACCGGGCAGGCCGGGACGCAGACAGCAAATACCCCGCGCTACAATGTCGATTGGCACTCCGGCCTGGCTGGCGCGGTAGAGGGCTTTAATCACGCTGTGGTCGACCAGCGAGTTGAGCTTAATGAAGATGCGTGACGGCTGACGGTTGCGCGCCAGTTGAGCCTGCTCGTCAATGAGTTCCAGGGTGCGTCGCTGCAGATCGTTGGGGGCGATGATCAGCTTTCTCCAAGCATGTCCCTGGGAATAGCCTGTCAGCAGATTGAAGAGCGCCGAAGCATCCTCCGCAATTTCTTCATCTGCAGTAAACAGTCCTAAGTCTGTGTAGAGCAGCGCGGTTGTTGGATTGTAATTACCCGTGCCGAGGTGCACGTAACGGCGCAGCCCCTGCCCCTCCTGCCGCACGACCAGCGATACCTTGCAGTGTGTTTTCAAATCCAGAAATCCAAAGACGACGTGCACGCCAGCCTGTTCCATGCGCCGCGCCCAGTTGACATTGTTAGCCTCGTCAAACCGCGCCTTGAGTTCCACGAGTGCCGTCACATGCTTGCCGGATTCTGCCGCCGCCATCAGCGCACGGGAAATGGGTGAGTCGCCACTGGTGCGGTAGAGGGTCTGTTTGATCGCCAACACACGCGGGTCATTGGCGGCGCTGGTCACAAAATCAACAACCGGGTCAAACGAATCGTAAGGATGGTGCAGGAGGATGTCGCCGTGGGCGATCGCAGTGAAAATATCCTCGCCGCGACGACCCAGCCCACGCGGGACGCGGGGGGTGAAGTAGCTGTCATGAAACCGATCGAAACCTGGCAATCTGTAGAGCTCCCAGAGCCCCGTTAAATCGAGTGGGCCATCGATGCGGTAGACTTCGCCGTAGCTATTATCGATGCCAGCGTGCAGGCCCTCGTCATCGATGATCATGCGGGCTAACGCCTCATCGACCTTGGCCGATATCTCGATGCGCACCGCCTGCCCCCGCTGGCGGGCCTTCAGCCGCTCTTCGATGAGCCGCAGCATGTCGTCGGACTCCTGCTCAAGCAGTTCCAGATCACTGTCCCGCGTGATGCGAAAAGTGGTCCACGAGCGCACCTCAAAGCCGCCAAATAATTCTGGCAGGCGGGCGGCGATGACCTCCTCCAAGAGGACAAACGGTGTCTGCCCTGCCACGCCGCCCGGCACGCCCACAATGCGTGGCAACACCTGCGGCACTTGGACAACGGCAAACATCTGCTTCGGTCCCAGCCCCTGTCGCTGGGCAAGCATCACGCCAAGGTAGAGGCCACGGTTGTGGTACTGCGGCGACGGGTGGGCTGGATCGACGGCCATGGGCGTGAGAATCGGCAGAGCCCGCTCCCGAAAAAATCGATCGATGTGTTCGAGTTGTTCAGCCGAAAGCCTGTCATACCGCAAGAGTTCAAAGCCCTCGGCCGCCATGGCCGGGCCGATGCTCTCCCGCAGGCAACGGTACTGCCGGGCCACCAACTCCTGCGTGTAAGCAGCGATCTCCTTGAGTTGATCGATCGCCCGCATGCCATCGGGTGCAAAGTCTTGCGGCGCGCTTTCGCCCAAAGCCTGTTCGCGAACACCGGCCACGCGCACCATGAAGAATTCATCGAGATTCGAACTGAAAATCGCCAAAAACTTCAGCCGCTCCATGAGCGGATTGCCGGGATTCTCGGCTTCCTCAAGCACGCGGAGATTAAATTGCAGCCAGCTCAGTTCCCGATTGATGAACGCATCCGGACCGATTGTGCTCTCCATTTTATCGCCCATTTCTGTCGCCATTCTCGCCCTCTGAGCAGTTTTATCAATGGGTGTCGCAAGGGGTGTCGGTAACAGATCTCTCCTGCCGCACGCCCAACAGAGTGTACCCTTGAGACTTATAGCGTATCGCTTGGCACGCTAGAAAATACGAAAATCACACATTCTCTTGACCATGCTGGATGCAAACAAAGTAATCTTGGCCGTTGTGCCGCATATTCCGGCAGAGTGCCGACCGTGGGGCCGCGGATGGTGTGCCGCGTTGGCCTGCATTCTTGAAGCCTCCGCCCCGAAGCCGGGCAACGTCTATCCGGGCGCCGAGTTTGCCGATCTTTCCTACGATGAGCTCGTTGCCTGTGGCATTGCCATTGCGCCGTCGATGGAGCGAGCGCCCGGTCGGCCGCTCGGCCGCACCGTTCTGGATGCCGTTGGAGCGTCAAAAAAAGTAACGCGTGCAAACGCCAACCTCGGAATGATTCTGGCAATTGCACCGCTGGCGGCGGTGCCCGATGGCGACGCTTTTTCGCCGTCAACACCGGCTGTTCTCACCCCTGCCGCTCTCACAGCCGTGCTCGCGCAAATGAGCCCCACCGATGCGGCCGATGTCTGGCAAGCCATCGCCATCGCCCAACCCGGCGGCATGGGAACTAGCGAACAGTGGGACGTTGCCGGCTCCCCGCCGGAAGATCTACTTGCAGCGATGCGTTTGGCGGCCTCACGCGACTCGATCGCAAAGCTGTGGGCTCACGGCTATAACGATCTATTTGCCGGTGCCGCACACGAATTAGTTGCCGAGGTTTCGGGGGCACTACTGGCATCAGGCCCCGATCTTTTTGCCATAATCGTGCGCGTGTTTCTGCGACAACTCGCTCGGCAGCCCGATTCTCTTATCGTTCGCAAGCACGGCCATGCCGTCGCCGTCGACGTCTCAATCCGGGCCGCGGCCGTGCTGGCACAGGCCGGAGAGAGTCACGCCGGCACGCCAGCATTCTGGGCCGCCGTCGCGGCATTTGACGAACATCTGCGTGTACCGACGCGCATCAATCCGGGCACCACGGCAGATCTCGTCGCGGCTGCGCTGTACATTAGTCTGTGGCGACGCCAAATACCCGTTGCTGTTTGAGTCTCAAACCCACCGATCCAAATCCTGTCTGCCAAACGAGCAAAAGCGATGAGCGAACAGTTCCACGTGCGGCTTCGCAAAGCCACGCATGTTTTTTGTGCTGGCCACTTCATCACGCTCACCGACCAGATATGCGAACCGGTCCACGGCCACAACTGGACGGTGGGTGTCGATGTTGTCGGCTCACCTGATGCTCACGGGATGGTCATTGATTTTATTGCACTGCGAAACCTGCTCTCCGACATTCTCGCTCAACTCGATCACCGCATGCTGCTGCCGACTTTAAACCGATTTCTCAAGCTCGTCACGCGACCAGCGTCTGCTGACACGATGTCCGGCAGCGAAGTCGAGGTGCAGTTTACCGATCGTCGCTGGGTATTTCCGGCTGCAGAGTGCGTGCTGCTACCGATCGAAAATACGACGGCCGAATGGCTGGCCCGTTGGATCGGCCAAGCACTGGCCACTGCAATGACCGCAGCCGGTTGTCCTCTGCGTGGCACGCTGCGGATTGAAGTCGACGAATGCCTCGGACAATCCGCCGTGTGGGAACACCGTCCCGATTGAACATCCCGGGCACTATTGAGCGTCTGTCACGATCAGTTTGCCGGCTGCGTCGATCGCCAGCATCATGGCGCGATTGTTCAAACAAATGCGCATGAGGCCGGCCCCATCAGGATTGCATTCCACTGCTCCTGTCGCACCCAACACCAGCCCCGCATTGGTCAGGTAGCGGAGAAAATCCACCGACTGGTCGAGCACTCGCGTCAGCGTAAAGGTTTGCCCAGTCGCACAATCCGCCAGCGAGAGTGTCGGCGATTCGTCGGGCGGCTGCAAAGACTGTCCGTCGGTTTGCGGAATCGGATCACCGTGCGGATCGACATCTGGATGGCCGAGAAAAATATCGATCCGGTCGACCAGCAAGTCGCTGACGGCATGCTCCATGTGCTCTGCCTCGTCGTGCACCTCATCCCAACTCATGTCGAGAGTGCGCAAGAGAAAGAGTTCGATGAGCCGATGCCGCCGCAGCATCCGCAGCGCGAGTAACTTTCCTGCCCGCGTCAGCGCCACTCCCTCATAGGGCCGATGCGTTGCCAGTCTCGCTGCATCGAGTGTCTTGAGCATGCTCGTGACGGTGCCTGGCGAAACAGCAAGCGCCGTTGCGATCTGTCCCGTACTGGCAGGCTGGCCATTTTGAGCCGCCATGATCTGGTAGATCGTTTTCACGTAATTTTCAACGGTCAAGCTCGGCACAAAAATAAACCTTTTTAAAAAGTTTAGGCGGGAAAGACCTCTGCACTGCAACCGCTGGAAGGATCGTGTGAAGCGTTGTCTGGTTTCAGGCTTACCGTGAGCGGGGGCTCTGTATTCTTTTGGTGGTCAGCGGCCAATGCTGCGTGGTATTGCCGAACGAACAATCCGGCCGCATTATGTCGTGGACTGCAAAAAATTTCGACTGAACCAGTTTTTTATGAGTTCATTCAGATGCTTCTCAATCATCGCTCCTTTGCGATTGCCGAAACAATCATCGCCGATGCCGATGCGCTCGGGGTGCAGTGCCATACCGGCGCCGGTGGCGTGCGGGTCGTCGATTGCGGCGTTGGCACACTGGGCAGTCACGCAGCGGGCAGGCTGTTGGCCCTGGCGGCAATGGGTGGGCTGGGACGCGTGTGGGTTGAGCCAATGGGCGCCCACGCCTCAGATTTTGCTGCTGTTTGGCCTGACTGCCAGTGGCCGCTGGTTGCCGTTGAAAGCGATCACCCACTGACAGCCTGCTTGGCCGCACAATACGCCGGCTGGAAGATCAGCAGCGGGGGCTACTTTGCCATGGTGAGCGGACCGATTCGGGCCGCCATTGGTCGCGAGCCGCTCTACGATTCGATCGAAATGGGAGCCGGTAGCCGGCGCGAACGGCCGACGGTTGCCGTTGGGCTGCTCGAGGCGGCAAAGCTGCCGCCCAACGATGTCTGCGTGTCGCTGGCAGCTGAGGCCAATGTGGCGCCGAAGGACTTGATCCTGTTGGTCGCCCGCACCGCCAGCAGCGCCGGCACTCTGCAAGTGATCGCCCGCTCGTTGGAAACGGCGTTGCACAAGTTGCACGATCTGCACTTCGACCTGCGCAGAATCGTGCGTGGCAGCGGTCGTGCACCGCTGGCGCCGGTACCGTCGCCGAGCGATGATCTTATCTCGATTGGTCGCACCAATGATGCCATCCTCTACGGTGGACACGTCGTACTGGAAGTTCAAGGGGATGATGAGAGCCTGCTGGAGATTGGCCCCCGCATGGTCAGCCGTGCGTCGCCCGCTTACGGCGAACCCTTTTGTCGACTGTTTGCCCAGGCCGGTGGTGATTTTTATGCCATGGACCCCAGCCTGTTTGCACCGGCACTGGTTGACTTGATCAATGTTGATACCGGCCAGCAACATCGTTTTGGGGTCATTGCAGCAGACATCGTCGCCTCTTCTTTTACGGCCGCTCCAGCGAGTGAAAGAGCCGCCGCCCAACCGCCGCCGACCATAGCAGTGCCGGTGCAGCGATTGGCTGAAAACAAAACCGACGCTTCGGAGTCCTGATACCGATGCGCGTGGCCGTTCTGGGTGAACCAACCGGCTGGCACGTCGGCAAACTGCTCGCCGCTTTTTGCGAACGCGGCCACGACGCTGTCGCTGTGCGTTGGAGTGAGTTGGCAGCCGAGGTGACCGGTGGTGGTGCCGAGCTTTTTTTTCCCACGGCGATCGAACAGGCCGAATTGATCGTTGTGCGCGGCATGCCCGGGGGACGCTTGGAAGATCTGATTTTTCGCATGGACCTACTCGGACGGCTTGCGTTGAGGGGCACACCGGTGGTGAACGCTCCGCAATCCCTGGAAGGAGCCATCGATAAATATCTTTCTCTGGCACGATTGGCTGCTGTTGGCATACCGGTGCCGCGCACGATCGTGGCTCAGGATGCTGCCTCCATCCAGCGGGCATGGCTGTCGCTGGGTGGCGATTGCATCGTCAAGCCGTTGTTTGGATCGCGCGGTCGCGGCATGGAAAGGCTCCGAACCCCTGAAGCGATCGCCCCTCTGCTCGAGGCTGCCGCAGAGGCCCAGCCCAGCGGTGCTGTGGCGTACCTGCAGGAGTACGTGCCGCATGCGGGCTGGGACGTGCGGATTTTGCTCATTGGCAACAGGTTTTTTTCGATCAAGCGGATTTCTGAAAATGGGGATTGGCGGACAAACCTAGCCCGCGGGGCCCGTGCTGAAGCTTTTTCGCCGCCCGCTGCTTGGCTGGACCTAGCCCGCCGCTGTGCCGCTGTGCTGCAGACAGAAATTGCCGGCGTTGATCTCCTGCCCACGCTCGACGGCCGCTTGCTAGTGCTGGAGGTCAATGCGGTTCCCGGCTGGCGTGGCCTAGAGGCGGCCGTGGGTGACGATATTGCTGCCTCGGTTGTCCACTACCTGGAGGGCCGCCTTGCAACGCCCCCCGTTTTTGCGATCAAAACTGGTTAAAGCCGATCGGCAAGCGATTTTTTTGATAGCATCGCCCGCTTTTTTTCGAGCGGACACCTGGCAAATGCGACTTCGCCTAGCTGCCTAGTTTTTAAGCAGGCGAGGCCCTGCCTGCAATCTGCGCACGGCTGCCCACAAAGAAGTCGCCTCTGGGCGTATGGCTGTAAGTCGAGTCTCTGCTTGCACTTCGTGCTATCGCTTGACTGCAGTGACAGCATCAATTGAAACGCGACCCACCGTAGGGTTGCCATCTTCAAAAAGGTTGTCCGCAGAAAACTCCGTACATAAGGATCAACGACTATGTCCGTTTCAGCAACAGCTCCAGTGCAGGCCGCTCCAGCCGGAAATCACGGCGCTACAGCCATTCTTGAGGTAGCCGAGCGGCTGTATGCCATGCAGCCCGAATGGGTCATTTTTTTCCGGGAAGTTTTGGGCGTGGATGGCATTGTCCGGCGAACCTTTCGCGACACAGACTCGCTGATTCGTTTTGAGTGTTCCCCCCAATATGCCCGGATTCGCGAAATGCTCAACGAGCTTCGCAACCGTCAGCAAGAGCAGCCCTCCCAGAGAGTGACCCAGCGGGTGGTCACCGTTCGGATGCCTCGTGCGCTGCACGAAACGCTCAAGGCTGAGGCCGAGCAAATGCGAGTGAGCATTAATACCCTCTGTATTTCCAAACTGATTCAGCTGCTCGATGGCGGCAAGGACTCCTCTATGGGTGCACTGCAAAACCACGCGGCAGACAGCAGGGAGGCTGGGGTTCACAGTGGCGAAGCGATGCGCCTAAAAAAAATAGGACTGGAGTGAACCTATAAGCCGGGTTTTGTACCCCAGCGGTCCAAAGACCGTTGGGGGCGATGACCATTTCTCTAGGACGTCGGTTGCCCGACGCCTCCAGCAGCCGACCCGGAAGTGGGCTACGAAACGGGCCGCTTCGTGCCGCCTCCAAGGGAGACGAACTTCTTCCTGCTTGGCCTTGCTCCCGATGGGGTTTGCCGAGCCAGACCGGTCACCCGGCCTGCTGGTGAGCTCTTACCTCACCGTTTCACCCTTACCGGCAGGGAAAACCCTACCGGCGGTTTACTTTCTGTGGCACTGTCCCTGGCCTTGCGGCCGGTGGGCGTTACCCACCATCGAGCCCTACGGAGCCCGGACTTTCCTCCTGTCGGAATCTTGGCCACACCCAAAGGTAAGGCCCAGCCCGACCGGCGATCACCCGGTTCACTCCAGTCCCACCGCAGATTACACCAATGACTGACCTTTTCCAAGAGTCGCCACCCAAGATACTAAAAAGCGGCGACTTACCAACGGCATCGGCTGTCCTAGAATTTGCCCGTGCATCAGTCGAATCCCAGATCTTGCTTGGTCGTCTTTGGTGCCTCAATGTAGAATGCATCTCTCTTGCGACTGATACAAAATAGCATTGAGATCTATCCATGTACGGCGAACTCCTGCCCGTGGGCGGCGGCGATCCCATTCCACTTTTGAAGACTACGCTTGTCATTGGGCGCCGCGAGAGCGCCGACATCGTGCTGCGATTTCCGAATGTCTCTGGCTCCCATTGTGAACTCTGCGTTGTGGAAGGTTACTGGGTTATCAAAGACCTAGGCAGCAGCAACGGCACGAAAGTCAACGGCAGTCGCATCAGCGAGCAGCGGGTCGCACCCGGCGATAAAATTGCGATCGCCAAGCATGTATTTGAAATTGCCTACGAACCACTCAAGCTAGGCGCAACTACGATGATGATCGAAACGGTTCAGCCAGCAGATCCCTTCAGCCGTTCTCTCCTCGATGTGGCTGGGCTTGAAACCAAGCGCTCTGAACCCAAAACCAAACAGGTAACCGACAGCAAGAAGATCGATGGCCAGTCTGTTTCCCGCAAAAATCATCGCTGATACAAAACTGCAATCGACACCCGATCCAATCGGGTAGACTCTGGCAATGGCGAAGCCCCGAAAGTTTCGAGTCGATTTCCGTAAGAATCGCTCTGCACGTTGTCGCAGCGGCAATTTGACGCGAGCCGTTGCCTCTGATCCTTTGCATGCCGCCGATCACGCTGGATCGGAAAGAATCTCTGGAAAGGGTGACCTCACCCGCAAGCGCACGCTGATCGCCCCAGAACCGATCGATCCGGGGCTTCCCACAGAGCCCGTCGGCACGCTCGTGGGGCTGTGGCGTGGACAAGTGTTGTTGGTGCATGGCTTGCAAAGCTTTGTGAGGGACACAAACGGTCAAATCGTACGCTGCACAACATCGCGATTGCTACGAACGGTTTTCACCGAGCAACGGCATCCGGTTGCTGCCGGTGATTGGGTGAGTGTGCGCGGTGACCAGCAAAGCTCACCGGCCGTTGGCACCATCCAAGCCGTTGAACCGCGACGCAATGCTCTGTGCCGCGCGAGTCGCGGTCGTCGCCACGTGATTGTGGCCAACGTCGATCAAGTGCTCATCGTTGGCAGTGCTGCCATGCCAGACTTAAAGGCTGGGCTCATCGACCGCTTCATTGTGGCCGCTGAAGCGAGCGGCATTCGACCAATTATCTGCATCAACAAGGTCGATCTCGTCGACCCCGCAACGCTTGTGCCGCTGGCAGGCGTCTACGCCCGCATGGGGTACTCAGTCGTGCTCTGTTCGACGGTCACTGCGATGGGCATCCAGCGACTGCAGAGCGAACTCACTGGCCGCTTGACTGCAATCGTTGGGCAAAGTGGTGTCGGCAAGTCATCCATTTTAAATGCAATCGATCCAGCCCTCGGCCTGCCCGTAGCCGAGGTCAGCCACGACAACGAAAAAGGCCGGCACACGACGACCACGGCCCGGCTCATCCCGCACAGCCGGGGCGGCTCATTTGTCGACACGCCTGGCATCCGTCAATTTCAATTATGGGAAATCATTGCGGCCGAGGTGCCAGCGGCCTTTCGCGACCTGCGGCCTCTGGCCAACTGCTGCCGCTTTCCAGACTGCAGCCATACCCACGAGGCGGGCTGCGCGGTCAAGGATGCCGTTGCCGATGGCTTGCTCGATACGCGACGCTGGGAAAGCTGCTGCCACCTCGCGGCTCAGGCCGACAATCGATCGGAGGACCTTAACGAGTGACCACTCGCACGAGAACTAATAGCGTGCAGAGCGAACGGGCCATTCTCGTCGGCGTGCATCTGCATGCACCGGTTGACCCACACAATCCGCTCGCAGAACTCGGTGGATTGGCGAATACTGCCGGCGCTCTTGTTGTTGCCGAATTATCGCAGCGACGTGACCGACCGGATCAGAAGACGTATCTTGGCAAGGGGAAAGTGATCGAACTGGCTGGACTCATTGCACGCTACGAAGCCGATGTCGTGATTTTTGACAACGATCTATCGGCTGCACAAACTCGAAATCTCGAGCACGAACTGAAAGTCAAAGTGCTCGATCGATCAGAGGTGATTCTGGATATCTTTGCGGCCCGAGCCCGCACGTCTGAGTCGCGACTGGCCGTGGAATTGGCACAGTTGGAATATGCGCTGCCGCGGCTGAAGCGTTTGTGGACGCATCTTTCCCGACTCAAGATGGGAATCGGCATGCGCGGCCCAGGCGAGAAGCAACTGGAGGTTGACCGTCGGCTGGTTGAGAAACGCATTCACGATCTCAAGCAAGAACTCCTCGGCATCAAGGGTCGCAAAGAGCGGCAGGTGGCCGGGCGGAAAGATTTGCTGACGGTCTCGCTCGTGGGCTATACCAACGCAGGCAAGAGCACACTTTTAAATGCGCTCACCGGCGCGAACGTGCTGACCGAAGACAAGCTCTTTGCCACGCTCGATACCCGCACGCGGCGTTGGAAACTACCCGACTGGGGACCGGTGCTCTTGAGCGATACAGTCGGTTTTATTCGCGACCTTCCGCACCGTCTCATTGCCAGCTTCACCGCCACACTGGAAGAAACTCGGCAGGCCGATCTGCTCCTACACATTGCCGACGCTTCAAGCCCGCTGGTCGATGCCCACATCAGCGCCGTGCGGAGCGTGCTGAAAGAAATCGGCGTCGAGGAAAAAGACACATTACTTGTTCTCAACAAGATCGATGCCGTCACCGATCGAGTCGTCCTTGGCACCCTCCTCGCACGGCATCCGCACGCCGTCTGCCTATCGGCCCACTCAGGCGCTGGGCTGGCTGAATTGGCACGCACCACCAGCGATTATCTCGGCCGTGGGTTTTGTGATGTTGATATCCAAACTGATCCAGGCAATGGTCGCTTGCTTGCTTGGATCGGTGCTCACGGCGAGGTACTGTCGCAACATTTTGTCGACGATTGTGTCACGATCCACTGTCGCATTCCATCTGCTCAACTGGGACGAATCGCACCGGGAGAGGCCGTTGTGCGACCGCATGCTCCGCCAACGGGAACGTTTTCTTTAAGCCGTTCTCCGGCTGTTTTACAGCCAGCCGACTCCAATCACAGAAACGATGAGCATGAGCAGACCTTGCCCAACACACCGGCCAATTGATGCAGCCAACACCGGCTGGCCGTTGGGAGGTAGGCGACGCGTGCTCTCGGGCCTGCGCGCGCTGGTGACGGGGGCGTCCTCGGGCGTTGGCCGGGCACTGGCATTGGAATTGTCTCGACGTGGTGTTCACGTCCTGGCAACGGCCCGCCGAGAACCGCTCCTCTCTTCGCTTGCTGCCGAGCAGGCTGCTGGCCTCTGCGGTCCGGCTATTGTGTATGCCGCTGGTGACATCACATCGGCCGACTTCCGTCGGCATGTCATTGCCACTGCCGTCGAACAGATTGGCGGTCTCGATATTGTTGTGGCTGCAGCCGGCAGCGGTGCCATTGGGGCCTTTGGAGCCGCGGCGCCTGATACACTCAACCGCATCATGGAGATCAATTTTTTTGCGCCGGCCGAACTGGTGCGCCAGAGCCTGCCAGTGCTGGCGGCTAGCTACGATCCCGCGGTGGTCTTTGTGGGATCAATCCTCGGCTACCACTCGCTGCCGCTGCATGCCGATTACTGCGCTGCAAAAAGTGCGGTGCGGTCTCTGGCTGGAACATTGCGCATGGAGCTCGAGGCGGATGGCATTGGCGTGTTGCTAGCGAGTCTTGGACCAACTGAGTCGGAGTTTTGGAACCATCTGATCAGTGGCCGTCGTCCAGAGTGGTCACGCGGGAAGCAAATGACGGCGGCCCGCACGGCCGTAGCAATTACCGTCGCTCTGGAACGTCGCCGCCGAGAAATCCTGCCGGGCTTTCAGGCAAAAGCTTTTGTGCTCATAGCCCGCCTCTTCCCCAGCCTTATCACCGCCATCCTCAAACAGCGCTTCCAACGGGACGTTGCCGTCGATCACAATCAACCACAATGACTCTCCAGCTTCCTCCATTTCTGCTTGACACACAGCCGCCGAGCGGACTGCTGCTGGCAGTGGCCTGTCCGTCCTGCCATGCGGCTCTTGCCGTACCCAGCGAACTGGTCGGCGGCCCAGCGCAATGCCCGCTTTGTCAGGCAAGCTTTTTGATACCCCTGCCAGCTGCCGCCCCCATTCCCGCAGCGCCGGCAGCAGCGATAGCCGCACCAGCTTTGGTGTCTTTAGTATCTGAGGGCGAGCGATTGTCTGCACCCGATCCAGCATTCGCATCGCTGGATCTTCACGCCGTGACGCCGAGTGCTACGCCCCAGGAGAACAGTGCACTGGCCTTCCAAGAACCGGTCAAAACAATCGGCAGTGGAAGCAACACGATCGAGCTTCGCTCGCTGACCTCCGAGGAAAAGGCGCGGCGTCGTGCACGGCGCAATTTCATCACGCTCGTCGCAGGCGTGCTGGGCTTGCTAGCGATCGTGCTCCTCTTGGGCAAAAAGAGTCGGCGCAAATAATAACGCTGCCAACCTCTCGCCACTCTGGCCCGCTGCTGGGTCAACCCTTTGCTATTACCGACTCTTTACCATTGGAGGGCTCGGCAGATCACAGCTCTGTGCCGATCGCATAGAGCTCTTCGACGTCGAGACAGGCCTTGTTTGACTGGAAGAGTTTATGGATCGCTGTGCGGTGAATCCTCATCTTGATGCCACCCACTCCGAACGCACCGTAGACAATGCGATCGTGCCTCTGCTGCGCTTTATCGGTAGCAATGATCCCCTCAATGCCCGCCGGCGGAACAGCATTGAGATCGATCATAACCTGCGCTTTTTTAGCCCTCGCCACGGCAGACCCATCCAGGAGCGTGGTGCCCGCTGCACCAGCTGCCACGATCAAATCGGCACGGGCAATCGCCTGTTCCAGAAAGATTCCGGGCTCAACCGGCTCGAGCAATGCCTGCGGCACCTGATTCATAATCCGCTGGCAAATCTCGGCAGCCCGAACACGACTACGCGAAGCAACGGTCACACGCATGCCCGTGCGGGCCAAAAGTTGCGCCACGCGCTGACCAACCGGCCCTGTGCCTCCCAACACGAGTGCCTGCCACTGCCCCGCAAGGGCACGGTCACTGCACGGGAGATGCCGTGTGGCCACCACGGCAGCCGCGCAGGCCGTGGTGTTGGCACCTGCCGGGTCAAGAAACACGCTGACTCGCAGCGGCCCCAGAAAGGTTTGCCGCACTTTTTCGAAGATGGCCTCGGCGGCCCGCACATCAGATCCACCGACAAAGATTGCCGTCGATGCCAAATCGTCTTCCCCGCGCGTGAACATCGCACCGTGCACAAGAGCAACAGCAGACTCAGGGGTCACTCCGCCATGTCGCAGCAGGACATCGACGCCGGCATCAATGGCAACAATGGCATCGAATGCGCTCGGCTGTGGATCGCAGTCGAGCTGAAGAAGCACGCGCGCAGCAGACATGAGTATCTCCTTTTAAGGAATGCATCGCTGCCGCACGCCAACGGCAACCCACGAGCCACCAAAAAAGAACCGCGCCTGCAAGCGCCCGGCGCGGTTCTCTTTTTGGTATGCAACTTCTTGTGCGCTAGGCTAATCGCTCTCGCGCCTAGCCCACGCAATGACCAAAACTAGAAACCACGGAACGGGTGGGCCGCCTTGTCCTTGCCGGCCAGCATCTCATCAACCGTCGGCTTGCCTTTCATGGCACTCTGAATGGCTTCCATCGTGGCAGCGTAGTTGTAGTCGTAGATCTTCTTGTCGTCGGCGGCCTGCCAATGAATAAAGACACCGCATACAATGACGAGATCCTCTGCTTGGCTCTTGGGGATCACACCGGCTGCCACACTGTCGGCAACTGCTTTAGCAACGGCGGCCTGCGCCGGGCCAAACATTTGCACAGCCTGCTTGGCTCCCTTGATGGTTACTTTTGTGATCATCACGGTGGCTGGCTTCACGGCCAAATTAGGCGAGAGCACTGCGAGTAGGTTTGAATGGCCCTCGCTCTGTCTAGCCAAGGCGTTTGCAAAAGCATTGCCCACTGGACCATCTTTGCTGCCAATCAGTAGATCGATGTGTGCAATTTCGTTGCCTTCGCCGCTGAGTGCCTCGCCAATAAACATCGACATAGTCCGTTTCTCCTAGTTAGAGCGTGCTCAAGCTTGTGAGAGCTCGTGGAAGCTTCTGAAAGTGGAAGCAACCCCGCCAACACGGGCGTTGCCAAAATATTGAGCCGTGACAAGCACAGCTTTAGCCCCAGAGACTACCATCTCACCGTTCGGCATCAAGCCAAGGCAGTGAGAACTGCGGCAGGAGGCCGTGATGGTTTGCACACCTACTTGCATGAACACGCATGACGCCGCCCGTTGCCCCTGCCCCTGCCAGTCGCCCAGCACCGGCAGCGCTTCCGCCACTCATCATTTTGGGGGCCAGCGTTCGGGCGCTGGCGCAATCGGCGCAGTTAGCTGGCTGGGGCGTGTACGCAGCCGATCTGTTTGGCGACACCGATCTACGCAAGGCCGCAGTGTGTGCGCAGCGTGTCGGTCTGCCTGGCGACTTCGACCGCTATCCAGACGGTCTGGCCGCTGCCGCCAACACTTTCCCTGCCGGTCCGTGGTGCTACAGCGGGGCGCTTGAAAACTATCCTGACTTAATCGATTGCATTGCCGCCGATCGTCCACTTGCCGGCAATGCAGGGGCAGTGGTCAAACGGGTGCGTGATCCACGCGAGTTGAGCAGCGCTCTGCGGGAGGCTGGGCTGTTATTTCCAACCACGCAATTCCTTCCCGACACCATCCCGATTGATGGTTCATGGGTCATCAAGCCCACCGCCAGCGCTGGTGGTCGAGGAATCCAGCGCTGGACCAAGCAAACTGCTGCCACACACCAGGCCACCGACAGCCACTCCCGACAATCGATTCCTGTCTGGCAAGAATGGATTGAGGGTCTTTCTTTCTCGGCCGCATTTCTATTGTCGGCAGGAGCAGCAGAAATTTTTTGCCTAAGCTGGCAGCTAGTAGGACTGCCTTGGTGTCACTGCCAACCGCATGCCTACTGCGGATCGATCAATCTGTCGTTAGCCGATCTGCCGATTTTCTGGCGGCAACAACTCGACAAAGTGGGAGCACTTCTCGCTGCACATTTTGGACTGATTGGTTTGATCGGCGTCGATCTGGTTGTTGATGCGGACGGCCGACTGGTGGTGATTGAGGTGAATCCACGCCCCACAGCCTCCATGGAACTCGGCGAGCGGTCCACCGGCCGATCGCTAGCGGCCAGCCATTTGAGCGCCTCTGGTTTTTGCAGCCCAGCTCCGCACGCACCACTGATGCCACCGACGCGGGGTTTGCAACACTGGGCGAAATCCATTCTTTTTTCTCAACAGACCTGCACCATCACCGCCGGACTTCTCGACAGGCTTTTGGACATGGCCAGTCAGTGGCCAGACGCCGACAAAGCATGGCCGCTACTGGCCGACCTGCCTGAACCCGATCAGCTGGTTCCTGTCGGCGCGCCTGTGCTGACGATTTTTGCTTGCCAGCCCATGGCGGCTACAGCTTTACAGACGCTGATCTTGCGTTCGCAACGTATCGATGAAGTGCTCGCTGCCACCCGATAGATTTAGCCAGCCAGCCGCCGTGGTGCGGCCGGTTGCTCGACTGCGGCCGGACAGCAACACTGCATGAGGTAGGCGTCCTCAGTTGTATCCTGATAGAAGTCTTTGAGCACTGAAATGGCCCGAAAGCCTTGCTCGCGAAAAAAGAGCTGGGCGGGCAAGTTGCGTTCGCGCACTTCGAGCAGAATCCGGCTGCGACGTTCCGGGCTCATTTTTCCGACAAGTTTTTCGAGCATCTGCGTGCCGATTCCAAGCCGCCGGTGCGATCGCACCACAGCAAAATTGAGCATGTGCAACCGGGCGCGATGCAATTCATAAATCATAAATGCCACCACCGAGTCTGCGATCTCTGCCACCATCCCGATGCAGTTCCGTTGCCGCAAACAGCGTGTGAAATCCTCATCGGACCAGGGAAATTCAAAGGCTTCTCTTTCAATCTCGAGAACTTCAGCCATGTCTCGACGGATCATCCATCGCACGTGGATTTGAAGGAGGTCCTGCTGGAATGGTATCACGTTTTGAAAGGCTCCGATTGTAGTGAACGCCGGCGAGAACCAAGCGACTTTTGTGGCCAAAATGAAACCGGTTGGGTCGCGGACAATAGCAGGGATGGAGACTCGTTCCAAGAGGTTTTTACGCGATAAAAACGCTGTTTTTCCCACGAAAGCAGGCTTGACCGCCCTTGACGGCCCTCCTAATCTCCCTCGGCTTTGGCGGCCTCTTTCTGGCTGCAAATGCGATTTCTGTCTGATGGATTTTTCCATGTGCACTACCCGACCTCTCAACTGGCCTCCACGCCAATGGCCGGCTACGGCGATCCACGTTGGAGTGATCGCACTGATTGCCGGATCATTGCTTAGTGCCGGTGGCTGCGCCGGACCGGCTATCCGTAGCCAGAGCCCGGAGATCGAAGCCTTAATGAATCTTGAGGCTGACACGAAGCTCATCGGTGATTACGCCACTCCGTGGGGCCTCAACGTGCAGCACGTTGAGCGCGCTGCACTCGTCACAGGCCTGCTCGGTACAGGCAGCGATCCACCACCCAACGCCCAACGTCAAAAACTCATGTCTGACATGCAGGCGCGCGGTGTGGTCGAGCCCAACAATCTGCTCGCATCACCGTCGACGTCACTCGTTTGGGTGCATGGCTATCTACCACCCGGCGTGCGTAAGGGCGACCGCTTTGACATTCACGTTGAGGTTCCAATCGATAACGAGACAACGAGCCTCGCCGGTGGCTGGTTGATGGAAACGCGACTCTCTGAAATGGCTGTTTTGGGCAATCGGGTACGAGACGGCCACGTGCTGGGCATGGCCGAGGGGCCACTGTTGGTCGATCCTGTCTCCACCGGCACGCTCGATTCGGTCTCGAAACTGCGGGCCAAGGTTCCCGGTGGCGGTGTCGCGCTCACTTCTCGCTCGATTGGACTGATTCTCGCCCCAGAGCACCGCTCCATCTCACTTTCCAAGCGGATTGGTGACTGCATCAATCGGCGATTCAATGCCGTTATCCGCGGGGCCAAACGGGGCGTGGCAACCCCCAAGACCGACCGTTTTCTGGAACTCGAAATCCCACCCCGTTATGCCGACAATCTGCCCCGCTATATCCGTGTCGTGCGCAGCATAGCCCTTGTTGAACCTCCGGGAGGCCGGCACCTGCGTTTGGAATTATTGGCTCGACAACTCGCCGATCCAGTCACGGCACCAGCAGCCGCTCTCCGCCTCGAGGCGATCGGTAAGGATGCCACCTCTACCCTGAAAAAAGGGCTCGCCTCAAAAGATGCCGAGGTTCGTTTTGCGTCAGCTGAAGCCTTGGCGTATCTCGGGGAATCTGTTGCAGCGACGCACCTCGCCGCCGTGGCGACGAATCTCCGCAGTGCCCGCCCGGCCGCCCTGACGGCTCTCGGGGTGTTGGATGATGCCAACGGCATTGATGCCTTGCAGACACTGCTTTCAAGCGCAAGTGCTGAAACTCGCTACGGTGCTTTCCGTTCGTTATGGAAAATGAACCACTCCCTACCACTGGTTCGCGGGGAACGCCTGGGAGATGCCTGCTTTTTGCATGTTCTCGACGTCAAGGGTCCGCCGCTTGTGCATCTGACCCGTAGCCATCGTCCGGAAATTGTCCTCTTCGGTGTCGAACATCCGCTTGCCGATGGCTTGCGCGCCGAGGCTGGTTCCTCGATTGTTGTGGTTGTGGATGACGCCATCGCCACCGTCAGTTGTTTTGCCGTTGGCAAGCCCGACCAACAGCTTGAGGTTCCGGCCAGAGTCGATACCGTCACGCGGGCGATCATCGATATTGGTGGGAGCTATCCCGATGTTGTCCAGTTTTTACAACAGGCAACCTCCAGCCACTGTCTGCAGAGTCGCCTCGCCTTCGACGCTGTTCCCAATGATGCCGATGGACGGATGGGAATCCACGAAGAGGCTGCCCTGAAAGACCGAGCGGTCATCGACGGCGACGATGCAGACGACGCAGAGGCTAATATCGAGAGTGGAACAGATACAGCCGTGTACGGGCTGGGTGTGGATGAACCCTCATGACCAGACTCAAAGCCCTCGAATTATGCGGCTTCAAAAGTTTTGCCGACCGCACGCGCTTTGAGTTTCCCCAAGGCATTACGGTCGTTGTCGGTCCAAACGGCGCCGGAAAATCGAACGTTGTCGACGCCATCAAGTGGGTTCTTGGCGAACAGTCTGCGCGCAGCCTGCGCGGCCACGAGATGACCGACGTGATCTTTGCTGGCTCGAGTGGAAGACGCCCGCTCAATGCCGCTGAGGTTTCCCTCTTTTTTGATAACTCAGCGCGATTGATTCCGAGCGATACCGACGAAGTGCAGATCATGCGGCGGGTGTACCGCAGCGGAGAGAGCGAATACCTCGTCAACGGTGAGCCTGCCCGCCTGCGCGATATCCGTGAGCTCTTTTCTGGAACGGGCGCGGCAACTGAGGCCTACAGTGTGATCGAACAAGGACGCGTTGATGCCTTGCTTGTAGCGTCCGGCCGCGATCGTCGCGCCATCTTTGAGGAGGCTGCTGGTATCACCCGATTTCGAACGCGGCGCAGCGAGGCCCTGCGTCGGCTCGATCGTTCGGAGCAGAATCGCCAACGACTTGCTGACATTGTGGGTGAAGTATCAAGCCGATTGGAGACAGTTCGCCACCAAGCCACTCGCGCACGACGCTGGCAACAGATGAACGATCGCCTGCGCGGCCTGCGCGTCGCTACCGCGGCAAAGGATCTAGCCGCGGTCAATGCAGCTGTTGCCGAGGGAGATGCCAATCTCCTGTCTGCGCGCACAGAGCTCGACAGCATTGAAACGGGGGCGGCCGCGTCCTTGGCACGGATTGCAGAACTCAACTTACACGAGCAGCAGTTGCTGCCTCAAGTGACAGCCTTGCAGACTCTCGTCAGTGGAGACAAGCAGCGTGCTGCTGCTGCCGAAGCCACGATCGCTCTCCTCCACACCCACCGCACTGGAATCGATGCCGACGTCTTGCGGGCTGAGCATGACCGCTGCGCTGCGGCCGCTCGCGAACGCGAATCGATTGCTGCGGTGGAGAACGGGCATGCTGCATTGCACGCACTGGAAAGCGAGACAGAGCGGATCGCCCAGCGGCTGGCTCTATGCCTCACGGCAGCTGAGGGATCTCATCATGATTCCGCAGACGCCAAGCAACAACTCGCCGACCATGCGCTCGCGCTTGAATCGATGGAACGTGCCCACTTGCGTCTGCAGTCTGACTTAGACAGTGCGACCGGACGGTTGGGCGATGCCCGCCGCACAGCCGATGCATGGCGTGAGAAGATTGAATCAGCACAGCTCCATCGGGCACGGCTGCTGGAATCGAGCGCTACGTGGGAAGGCAATCTAGACGCACTCAGCAGCCGATTAGAATCGGCTGTCCGTGAACTCGAAACACTGGAGATCGATCAGCTTGAACAAAATAAGTCGCTGGAAACTGCCTGGAGCGAGTTGACTGTTTGGAAATCAAAGCTGGAGGCTTGCCGGGAGCGACGCACAATGCTCCAAGAAATAGTCGACCGCCAGGAGGGGCTTTCCGATGCTTCTCGCAAGCTCATTTCCAGTAATGATGCAGCCGCAGCTGTACCAGGGCTAGCCGGAGTCTTGGCCGATCTAGTAGTCGCCACTGCTCAATGGGCCCCACTGGTGGATCTTGCTCTAGGCGTAATGGCTCAGAGCCTTGTCGTGGAATCGTTCGACGATGTTGTCGCTTGGTACAGTCGCTGGTCTTCCTCGGTGACGGCCACTGAAATTCTCTCCTCCGGTGGCCGCATCGGATTCGTGGCGGCAACTGCGATCAATGAACCGACCACTTTTGACCCCGGCCTCATCCAAATACCGACTGCCGATCAGCCCTTGGGGGCTGGGATTATCGGCCGACTCGATCTTCTCATAGCTGGTGATAATCCCGCTGAGATTGGAAGCTCAAGCCGTCGCGATCTCATGCGACGACTGCTGGGGAGGGTCTGGGTTGTCGAAAGCTTGGAGTCGGCCCTCACGTGGGCCCATCAGGCACCGCCCGGAACGCTGTTTATCACGCCCGCAGGACAATCCTGCTCCGCCGATGGGGTTTTTGAGATTGGTACGGGCGCCGGTACGGTCGGGCTCGTTGCCCGTCGAACAGAGTTGCGATCTTTGGCAGAGCGTTGTGAGGAACTGCTCCAGACTGTCAACGATGCCAAAGAAACGATTGCGCACTTGCAAGCCAGACTGGCCAGACTGCGACAAGACATTCAGCAGTCGCTTTCCAATCGCCAACAGGCAGCCGAAACAATCGCCTCCTCGCGCGCAGAATTCAACCGAGTCTGCCGCGAGCAACTGGTGGCCGCTGATGCCATTACAGCCGCAGAATCCGGCTTACTAGATGCCGAACGACGGGCCTTAGAACTGGCGAATGCCTGCGAGGTGTCGCGGGTAACAATTGAAGAGCATCTTCAATCGATCAGCCGTAGCCGTGCGGAGCTGATTCAGTCCCAGCAACATGTCGAGTCGCTCGATCGCAACCGCACTGATGTGATCGATGAAGTCAACGGTCTACGGATCGAACAGGCGACCTGCCGGGAGCGGCTTGCGCAGCACCGCGATGCTGTCCTTGTTCAATCCAATGAACTTCTCATCCGTCGCGACGAACTTCAGGCTGCAAACCGACAGCTCCTTGACGCAGAAAAGAAACTCACCGCACTCGATTTAAACCTCCTATCGGCCAGCAGTGTCTTCGCAGAAGCGATGGTGGCCGCCGAACGCTCGACGGTAGCGCTGGCCGATCTCACGGACTCCCGCACCGAGTTATCGATGCAAAAGCAAGCTGTGGCCACAATCATTGCCAACAACAACGCCCAAGCAGCTAGGCTTGGAGAATCGATTCATGCTCAGGAATTAGAGGCTGGCGAATCGAGACACCAACGCACTCGGATCGTTGAAAGGATTCGAGATGAATACGGCATCGCTATCGATGCTGATCCCACGGCCGAACTGGCTGGAGAAGTACTCGATATCCCCGCAGACCGCGCCGATGTTGACCGTGAAATTGAAGAACTCAGGCGCAAGCTAGCTTCGATGACCTCTGTGAATCTCGAAGCACTTGCTGAATCTGAAGCGCTGACGGAGCGGCTGAGCAAACTAGACGCCCAACTCACTGACGTCACGGATGCCAAACAGTCGATCGAGCAACTCATTGCACGCATCGATGAAGAAAGCCGTCGACTCCTAGGCGAGACGATTGAGACCGTGCGGGGACATTTTCGCGAACTCTTTGAGCGACTTTTCGGTGGCGGTCAAGCCGACATCATTCTCGATCCCGACATGGATTTACTAGAAACATCTGTGGAAATCGTGGCCCGTCCACCCGGCAAGGAGCCGCGAAATATTTCGCTCCTCTCGGGGGGCGAAAAAACCATGACGTGCGTTGCGCTTTTGCTAGCCATCTTTCGCTCGCATCCCAGTCCATTTTGTGTACTCGATGAAGTCGATGCGGCCCTGGATGAGGCCAACGTCGACCGCTTTGTGGGAGTGCTGCGAGACTTTCTGTCCTCTACGCAGTTTATCGTGGTCACCCATTCGAAAAAGACAATGGCCACAGCCACGACCCTGTACGGCGTCACGATGGAAGAATCGGGCGTTTCAAAACGGGTCTCGGTCCGATTCGAATCGACCGTTGCTGCCGTCTTACCAAGTGCTCAAGCAGCCTAAAACGGCATTTTTACCGTTTCAAACGGAGCCAGATTCCTGGTCCAGAAAAACAGACCACCCGCTGCTACCGTCCTTTTCGCAAAGAACGGCTCAAGTCGCACGACACGATCATTCGATCTAACCCTTGTACGGTCATGGACGCAAACGAGTCTGAGATCAACTCCGACGAGTTTGTTGAAATGAAGCAGGGGGGGACACCTGCGAGTCACGGCTACTGTTTGGAACAGCCTCTACCAAGGGGTGCATTCGAATGGAACGCCTTGCATGCCCCCTTCTCGCTTGAACAGCCGTTCTACGTGGGGCGCGACGACGCGGTCGTTCCCACGGTGAGATTGCCGCGTGAGGGGGGCTGTGTTCTGCCGCTCGCAAGAGGGTGGGCTGGCCAAAGACGTGTCCGGACACAAAAGATCCAAATGGAGTCCATGTGATGAAGGTTTTCACGACAGGCCAGGTCGCTAAGATCTGTAAAGTTGCTCCCCGAACGGTGAGCAAATGGTTCGATTCCGGTCGCCTCAAGGGCTACCGTATTCCCGGTTCACAGGATCGCCGCATACCGCGGGAGTACCTGATTCGATTTCTCAAAGAGCACGGCATGCCACTGGGAGACCTCGAAGACGAGGCAATGGCAAAAGTGCTGCTTGTCGGTCAAGACCAAGTCTTGATTGAAAATCTTAAGAAGCATCTGCCGCTGGAACGCTCGTTCAAGATTCAAATTGCCGCTAGTGGCTTTGAAGCCGGAATTCAGGCGGAGAGTTTTCACCCTGATTGCATCGTAGTGGATTACTCAATTGGCCGGATTGATGCCCAGCAAATCTGTCAGAATCTCCGCCGCAATACGGAATATGCTGACACGATTGTGATTGCCCTGCTGCCGGATGATGGTTCGCAGATTACGGTTGACCGTGCCCATGTCAACGAGAGCTTTAAGAAGCCGTTTGACGTTGCTCTGCTCGCCGAGCGTCTGCGGACGCTGATCGGTGCTCGCAAGGAACTGGTCTAAACACAACGGGCAGCCTGTTGACTCCAAACATCTGGGCCGGTGTGTCATCCGACGCACCGGCCCACTGTTTTTACTGCGGCAGAGGGTATCATGCCCGTTGCCAGTTCTACTTTTTCCTCACTTCACAATTTTTCAAGCATGACATCGCACCCAGTGACTCCTGCTCACGGCATTCGCATGATTGACGTGGGTTCAAAGCCAATCTCATCGCGCAGCGCCCGTGCCTCAGCACGCCTGAAATGCCTGCCGGAAACCATTCGCCGCATCCGTGCGAATGAATTGGAAAAAGGAGACGCCATTGCCACGGCCAGACTCGCCGGCATCATGGCCGCTAAACGCACCAGCGACACCGTGCCGCTGTGCCATCCACTGCCGCTGGACTCGGTTGAAGTTTCGATTGCATTTACTGACCCGCTCTGTGTATCGATCGAAGCAGTTGTGCGCGCCACAGCACGAACGGGTGTCGAAATGGAAGCGTTGGTGGCGGTGACAGCAGCAGCGCTTGCCAT
Organism: Planctomicrobium piriforme; assembly: GCA_945871035.1. Lineage (GTDB taxonomy): Bacteria > Planctomycetota > Planctomycetia > Pirellulales > UBA1268 > BAIKAL-G1-2R. Next base: position 31,209 of record CAMBUD010000014.1, read on the forward strand.
CTACGACATGTGCAAGTCAATCGACCAGAGCCTCTGCATCGAAGCGGTTCAACTCGAAGAAAAACATGGCGGCACGCACGGCGACTACGCCCGTAGTGCTTCGCCTTTCAACTCCGACTCCACCTGCGTTCCTTAATGCCTCTGCTGTTGCAGTCCCGTCAGCGTGCACTGTGTGGATAGGCAATCCCCGGGCTATTTTGGGCCGTAACGTTTGCGGAGGGTGCGACTGGAGCCTCAGTCCAACAGCCGACTTTCTTCAGCTAAAATGGGCTCGAGTTCATCAATAAAGTCTCGCACGTCCTTGAACTCGCGATAGACGCTGGCAAATCGCACAAATGCCACCTGGTCGAGCGATCGCAGGAGCAGCATCAGGCGTTCACCAATCACTGGGCTGGGAATCTCGCTCTCGTAATGACCGTAGATTTCGGCTTCTAGGGATGTAACGACGGCCTCGATTTCTGCCTCGCTAACAGGTCGCTTCCAACAGGCTCTGGCTAATCCTCGCTTAATTTTGTCGCGATCAAACGGCTCGCGATTGCCCTCTTTTTTTGTCACCCAAAGGGGTTGCCGTTCAACCCGTTCATACGTGGTAAACCGTCTGCGGCAACCGAGGCACTCACGACGGCGACGAATGGAGTGGGCATCATCGCCCGCGCGTGAATCGATGACACGGTCATTGTCGATACGGCAAAACGGACAGCGCATGCGTTTTTCTCTCGGTGGTTTGCCGCTACTCTAGGCCGTAGCAGGGCAAACTGCCAAATCGGCTTTGTGATAGCCAACCATGCTTGGCAGACGGCAGTTTTTGCGTTGGCAGAAAACACCCGCAACCGCAACGCACTCTCAGGAGCCGTTTTGATCGGCAGAGCCGTTTTGATGAGCTGTTTTTGGGGTCCGCATCAGCTTCCAATCGCGGCGCTGTCGAGAGCTGGGGATCTTCATCGCTTTGCGATACTTTGTCACAGTCCGTCGAGCGACGGTGATACCCTGCTTGGCAAACTCTACCACGAGATCATCGTCGCTAAACGGTGCTTCTTTTGACTCGGCCTGAATGATCTCTTGCAACTTGATGCGGACGGTATCCCATGCCACCTCATCGCCGTCCGCGCTGACGGTTCCACCCACAAAAAAGCGGCGCAAGGCATACAGGCCGCGTGGTGTCTGCAGCCACTTGTCGTCCACTGCACGACTGACAGTCGTCACGTGCATGCCGATGCGATCGGCAATCTGCTGCATCTTAAGCGGCTCAATTGCCTCTGGACCGTTCAACAAAAACTGCGTCTGATGGTCCACAATTGCCTGTGATGTTTTCAGCAGTGTGCTGCGACGCTGCTCAATCGATTCAATCAACCACTGAGCGGAATTAATCTTGCGTTTGATGTATTCTCGCGTGGACGGATCGGTGTCGGGGGAGAGCAGCATCTGGCGATAGGTCGGGCTGATGCGCAGGTTTGGTAAATTAACATCCTCCAACCGAACCTCCCACAGGCCGGCCGGCGTTTGTTCGACGTAGACATCGGGTTTCACCATCGGCACATAGGGGGAGATGAACATGGCACCCGGCTTGGGCTGCAGGCAATGCAGTTCGTCGCGAAGATTTTCGATTTCCTCAATCGAAAATCCCGTCTTTTTTTCAATAAAGGGCAATCGATTGGCGGCAAGATCTTCTAGGTGATCACTGACAAGCCGGCGTATCTGCCTCGCATGCCGCATGTCGTGCGGGATTTGCAAGAGCAAACACTCCTTCAGATCACGCGCGCCCACGCCCAATGGATCCATCCCCTGCACGACGGTCAACATCTTTTTGAGGTGCTCGATTTGGTCCTTGGGCCCATCGGGGTCCACAAGGTCCTCCAACGGCATCGGCAGATAGCCGTTAGCGTCAAGATTATAAATCACCTTGTCGGCAGCCTGACGCTCTGCATCGCTGAGATCATAGTTGGAGAGTTGGTCGTGCAGGTGATTGGAGAGGGTTTCCGGCCTGTCCTCCATATTCGCCATCGCATCGAGATAGCGATCCGATGCCTCGTCAACACGACCGTTCGACGGTCGACTGCGATCCTCATCGGAGTCTGGGTATTCGTTTGACCAATCGTAGGATCTCTCGAAGTCGGCTTGGTTAGCATGCTCCTGATCCACAACCAGCGGCTTTTCCTCGGCGGTTCTCTCGGCGGCGGCCTGCTGTAGGTCGCTTATTGTTCTGACAATTTCCGGTGTCTGAGCCTCCTGCTCAGATTCATCCACTTCAAGCGTTTCATTGTTTTGGATCTCCTGCTCGATCCTCTCCTCGAGAGCCATCATGGGCAATTGCAGGATTTCCATCGACTGGATCATGCGTGGCGCAAGCACTTGCTTTTGCGCCATCCGCATTTCTTGGCCGAAAGACATTCGCATGACAACAACCTCTTGGCATCACTCTGGGGCACCGGAAAACGCTCCGAACCCCTTTACCGAGCCTTTAGAATACACGTTTTCTAACACTGACGATGGGGGCCATCTTTTGCCCAGCAATTTAGGCCCAATCGAGAGCCAATAGCCGGGTAGATTCCGCACCGTCAAAGCTTCTGCCGGCCGGAAAGAGCCGCTGCGAGCATTTCTTGGTTGGCATGCTCAAGCGCTCCTCCAACGGTTAGGCCACGGGCGAGTCGGGTAAAATTGATCGGCAGGCCTGCGAGTCGTTGGGTGATGACAAGCGCCGTGGCATCCCCTTCAACATTTGGATTGGTGCCCATGATCACCTCATGAAACGCGCCGCGATTCACCCGCTCAACCAACGCATCAATGGTGAGTTTTCCGGCGTCAATGCCTTCCAGCGGCGAGATCCTGCCCTGCAGCACGTGGTAGAGACCTTGGTAGCTTCCCGCCTGTTCAAGCGCCAACAAATCTCGCACCTGCTCGACGATGCAGAGGATTGTTTGATTGCGACGGGGATTCAGACAGATATCACACTGCTCACCTTCAGCAAGATTGAAACAGATTTTGCAGGGACGGAGGTTTTCTTTTACGGCCCGAATGGCCTGGGCAAACGCAACTGCCTTCCCGATCGGCATGCGCAGTACGTGATAGGCAAGCCGTTCGGCGCTCTTGCGACCGATGCCAGGTAGATCGGCAAAGGCCTCAACGAGTTTGGCGATTGCACCGCGGGCTTCAGCCATGATCGCCTCCAGTACCCGAGGACAGGCTCTTGGGCATCTCGGAGGGAACAGTCCCTGCTGACTCTGCTACTTCCGTGTCGGCGGTATCACTGCCTTCAGCCTGAGGATCCAGAGCAACTGCCGGTGCTCCGCGTGGTCGCGGTGGCTCCACTTTGCGCACAGCGGCATCAAAGACTGTTCGCGCGTGAACCACTAGGGGATGCTCCATGGCCTCTCGTAACAAAGCTGTTTGGGAAACGATGGGCTGGGGCTGTGAAATTGACACTGGCGTTGCGATCAGAGCCGCGCTGGCCAGCGAATCACTCGCCACTCGACTGGCTGGACCAACGGTGCGCTGCGCAGTGTTGGGCAAATGGGTCGCAGGGATCGCGACAGCAGGGACTGGGGTATCGATGATGATCGTATACCCTACCGACCGATCCATGATCGCTGCTAAAGCCTGAACAAGTGCGGCAGCCACCTCCGGACGGCGCAGAAACTGAATGGCTGTTGTGGCTGCCGACGGCAGCACCACCTCGAGCACGTCATCTCGCCAGGTTGCAGCACTGGCCGTAGCGGCAAAGTCGGCAGCCAAACCGCCCATTGATTCACTCGCCTGCCGCCACGCAACAGCCGCATCGATCGCAAGCGGTGGGCTAGGCTCTATCGTTTTTTTTTCGCGCGCTTGAGTTGGCAGCGGCGGATTCGCTGCCGACCGGACGCTACCGGCATTGCCAGTCGGCTCGTGGGTCGCAGTTGGTGCGGCAGCCACTCGTTCTACCGCATGGGCGAGGCTTTCCAGATTTTCAAGCGTGGCAAGCCGCACGATCGCCATTTCAGCCAGCACGGCAGCATGACCGCTCAAGCGCATGCGAGCAATTGCCTGATCGATGATCTGCAACATGGCCAGGAGTGTTTCGGTGCTCAGACTCTTGCCCAGCGCTATGAGATCGACGCCTAAGCCATTGCCTTGCAGCATCGCATCGGCCCCGCAGCCGACGCTGGCGAGCAAACTATCCCGCAGCGCAGCCAGCAACTGCTCCAGCACGCCACCTGGATCGGCACCGCCCTCAATCGCTGCGTCAAAAGCCTCGATTGCCTGCCGTGCATTGCGGGCCCCCACAGCCGCAACCAGTCGGCCAACTTTCTCTTCGCGACCCGTGCCAATGATTGCATGCACATCATCAACCCCAATCGTTCCAGCTGCCGCACCGAGCAATTGTTCCAGCAATGACTGACTGTCTCGCATGCTACCGGAGGCGCGTCGTGCAATGAGCTCAATCGCTGCAGGCGAGGCTTGGGCCCCTTCTGCTTCGACAATCTGCAGCAAACGTCGAGCAATCGCCGGCGCATCAACAGTGACAAAATCAAATCGCTGACACCGGGAGAGTATCGTGATCGGCAGCTTTTCGGGTTCGGTCGTACAGAGCACAAATTTGACGTGCGCTGGTGGCTCCTCGAGTGTCTTCAAAAGTGCATTGAACGCTTCTCTCGTGAGCATGTGCACTTCATCGATGATGTAGATTTTGTAGCGACCGCGGGCGGGGCGTACCGCCACGTTTGAGCGAAGCTGGCGGATCTCATCGATCCCGCGGTTGCTGGCTGCGTCCACTTCTAACACGTCAACATCCTGCCCAGCCGAGATTGCCACACAATTGTCGCAGGCGTTGCACGGCTCAGCAGCCGGGCCATTCGCACATGCCAGCGCCTTGGCGTAAATCCTCGCCGCGCTCGTTTTCCCCACGCCACGAGCGCCGGTGAAAAGGTAGGCGTGACCAATGCGGCCGGACACAATCGCTCCGGACAGACCGCGGGCCACGTGTTCTTGCCCCACCAATTCGTCAAACCGCTGTGGCCGGTAGCGACGGGCCACTACGCGATACGCCTCGACCGGATTGCCCGCGGCCAAAGAAGTGGCGTCAACTTTTTCAGGACTCTCTGCCATAGTGCGCTGTAAGAAAAAGCCAACGAATGTCTGCGGCTCAGTGGCCGGTAGCCGATGAGAGGCCCACCACACAAAGGGACGACTGCTTATGGCTGCTGCGGTTAAGCCCTGACCAGATTCACAGATCCCCATCGCAGGGGCCTCTCATCGGCTCCCGTACCAGCACTGTTTTGTACGTTCCGCGCCACAGACGGTCAAAGGCTGCTACATTTTTCCGCCATGAGGACACCCATGATGCAGCAGTTTGAAGCAGCCAAGGCCCGGTGCCCCGGTGCGCTGGTGCTGTTTCGAATGGGCGACTTCTACGAACTCTTTGGGACCGATGCCCACGAGGCTGGCCGTCTGCTCGACCTCACAGTCACCAGTCGCGAGAAGGGCCCCGACGCCATGCCGATGGCGGGATTCCCGCACCACCAACTCGATGTCCATCTTGCGAAGCTCGTGAAGGTCGGCAGGCACGTGGCAATCTGTGAGCAGATCGACGATCCCAAAACAACCAAGGGTCTGCTGCGACGCGAAGTCACTCGCATCATCACGCCGGGCATTGTGTCAGACGAATCGCTTTTGGATCCAACGCGAAAAACATATCTGCTCTCTTTGCTGCCGCTGGCGAGCGTCGCAACTTTGGCCAGCGTGCCATTGATTGGCATGTCTTGGATCGATGTTTCGGCCGGTCACTTTCTGGCTGCAGTGGTCTCGTGCGATGACGTGGCCGAACACCTGATGCGTCTGAATCCAGCCGAGTGTCTTTGTGCGCAGCGTGACCGCGATACGGTTGCTGCACTTCTGCAGTCAGCGGGTTGGAATCGCGTGCTGACGAGTCGTCCCGATTGGTGGTTTGAAAATGCGACTGCAGACGATGCCATCGCCAAGTTGCTCGGACACAAGCGACTCGAAGGACTCGGCTTCGAACTACCGCAAGATCAAGCGGGGATCGCCGCTGCCGGCGCCATCCTTGCCTACCTTGCTGAAAATGAGCCTCGGGCAATTGACCGCATTGAATCACTGGCGGTGTGGCGGCCTGGGCAGCGCATGGAAATCGATGAGGCCACGCGGCGCAGTCTTGAACTAGTGCACGTCACGGCCACCGGCCGCCGTGATGGTTCTCTGGCCGGTGTGCTCGATCGCACCCAGTCACCAATGGGATCGCGGCTCCTCGTGGAATGGATCTTTGCACCACTTGTGGATCAGGCTGCCATTGATCTGCGTTTGGATGCGGTTGCCGAAATCAAGGCAAATCCATCTCTTTCCAAGCAGCTCATTGAACAACTGACCGGGGTTGGCGATTTGGAGCGACTCACCAGCCGCGTGATGTCAGGCCGGGCAGGCCCTCGCGATCTCGAACGCATCGGGCACGCCACCGCGATTCTTCCCGATGTGATCACGATGCTTTCCGGCTGCAATGGTTTGCTGGCAGATCTTCGCAACACCCTCGACCCTTGTAACGATATTTGTCAGCGCATCGCAACGACCCTGCGAGACGGCTGCCCGATCGTTGCACGAGATGGCGGATTTATCCGACCGCAATTTGACCCGCAATACGACGAACTCGTTGAGATGGCGTCCGGCGGCAAAGCCTGGATCACCCGCTATCAAGCGGAGCAGATCGAACGCACTGGAATCGCCTCGCTCAAAGTTGGATTCAACCGCGTGTTTGGCTTCTTTCTTGAAGTGAGCCGCCTACACGCTGCCAAGATACCCACCGACTACGTCCGCAAGCAGACCGTCAAGAACGCCGAGCGATACACCACGCCCCAACTCGACCAGCGGCAGCGCGAAGTGCTGGGGGCAGAGGACGAATCGCTGCGGCGTGAACTCGAACTGCTGGAGGAACTGCGGAGCTTCGTGGCTGAGCATCGATCGCGACTGGATCGCGTGACGGATATTCTCGCCACGCTGGATGTGCTTGTGTCGTTGGCCGAGGTTGCCGGTGCACGGGGCTGGGTGCGGCCTGAAATCACGACCGACGACGCGCTGATCATCACAGGCGGCCGCCATCCGATTCTGGAAGAGCTTTTGCCCGCCGGCACACTTGTCGCTAATAATCTTAGTCTGCGATCGCGAGATCCAACCTGTCAAACGGCTGCAGCGGATCCCACAATCCTGCTTGTCACCGGTCCGAACATGGGAGGCAAGAGCACATTCATTCGCCAGGCAGCACTGATCGCTGTGATGGCGCAGGCGGGTAGCTTCGTGCCGGCAACATTCGCCCGCGTCGGCATCGTCGACCGTTTGTTTGCCCGCATCGGTGCCGGCGATGACCTTGCAAGGGGCGCAAGCACATTTCTCTTAGAGATGGCACAAACGGCCCGCATCTTAAATCGCTCCACGCAGCGGAGCCTTGTGATCCTCGACGAGGTCGGCCGTGGCACCAGCACCTATGACGGTCTCGCAATCGCCCAGGCAGTTGTCGAACATCTCCACAGCACAATCGGCTGCCGCACGCTGTTTGCCACCCACTACCTGCAGTTGGCTGCGCTCGACAAACTGTCCGGCGTCAGCAACGTACAGGTGTTGGTCAAACAGCACCGGGATCAATTAGTTTTTCTGCATCAAGTGGTGCCCGGTGCTGCGGACAAAAGTTGGGGAGTGCACGTGGCACAGTTGGCGGGCGTACCGGCGGATGTCATCGATCGAGCCCGCAGCTTGCTGCTGGAGTTTGAGGGCAACGAAACCGCAGTGGTGGTTTCGCCACCGCCGCCCCCGGCAAAAGCCAAGCGCCCAGCGGCTACCGATCAGTTATCGCTCTTTGAATAGCCCGCGTCTGGCTGGTGAGAAGCATGAGGCACCTGGCAACGGCCCGCACTTCGCACACAACGTTCGCACACAACGTTCGCACACAAAAACGTGGCCTGCTTTAGCACGCGTTCATTGTGTCGCGAGGGGTGCCAGAGGCGGTGATCGCCGGGGCCGGGGCCATTCGGCCCACCAATGACAGATCGGGCTCAATCGTCACGGCGATGCTCTTGTAGGCCGGCGTGCGAGAAAGCGGATCGGCTGTCTTCGGCACAAGCACGTTGCTCTCTGGGTAATACATCGCCACGCTGCCGGGCCGGATCTGATCGAAGGCCGCCACGATCTGGCCGCGCATCTGACCGGCGGAGCTCACAATCCGGCACCGCCCGCCCGCCTCGAGCCCCAGTTTGCGGATGTCGTCTGGGTGCATGAGCACAATGTCGCGACGCGTCTGATTGCGGTAGAGATCCTCTTCCTCGTAGACGACAGTATTAAACTGCCCCTCGCTGCGAATCGTCATCAACTGCAAGCCCTGCGGCGGCGCCGGGAGATCGTGGACAAAAAGATTGGCCTTGCCGTCTTGGGTCGGAAATCGTGGGCGGTCGAGCGCGCGGCCGGGAATCGAAAATTCTTTTTTGTTTGTGTCGATGTCGGCAATCTGCTCCAAGCCTGGCACAATCTTGGCAATGGCCTGGCGAATCGTGCTGGTGTGGCTCATGGCCCGCCAGTCGATCGGATTCTGGTGGCTGGTCTGGCTATCGCCCAACACGCG